>NZ_JAELTK010000111.1:0-15681 GCF_016428765.1 Delftia sp. ASV31 | reverse complement strand
AAAGTCGCGCCGGGGCAGGGCCGGGCCGGCGGTGAGAGGGCCTGTGGTGGGCTTGGGGCTTGACGCCATGGCGGAACTCCTTCGATCGTCGGGAATGGAACACTTGCAAACGGGCCCTGCTCCAAGCAAAACGGCGTCCTCTCCAGCCGCGCTGCGCGGGGAGAGTGACGCCGTTGTCCTGGGGCCTTGAATCAAGACCGGGGTCCCGGCCGCCTTTGGCCGGGAGTTGCCAAAGTCAATGCAGAAAGCGTGCCAGGCCGTGTTCACAGGGGACCATGCCGTCCATCGGCCTTGCCAGCCTCGCCGGGCCACCTTCTGGTGCGTTCCATGGCACCAAGTCGGTGCTGCACTGCAGCATGGCTCGCACCGGCCCGGCGTTCAAGGCGCAGGCGGCAGGAGATCGGCCATGGAAAGCACGGCCTGCGCCACATCGGCCAGGCGGCGGTTCTGGTTCATGGCGGTCTGGCGCAGCAGCTTGTGGGCCTCCCCTTCGCTGAGCTGGCGCCGCGCCATCAGCAGGCCCTTGGCGCGTTCCAGCAGCTTGCGCTCCGTGAGCGTGGCGCGCACGGTCTCCAGCTCGGCCTGCATGGCCTGCAGGCGCTGCGACTGGTCCTGCACCAGGTCCATCACGGAACGATCCAATTGCGGCCCCAGCCGTGCGGCCGGGGGCTGCAGCTCGCCCGGCGCCAGCGTGGCCGAGACCGGCGTGGTCGCCAATGCCTGCGGCGCCTGCAGCAGCGTCTGCAGGGCGGCGCGGGCATCGGCAATGCGGTGCTGGCATTGCTGCTGCAGCTCGGCGGTCAGGCGGGCCTCGACGGTCTGCAGCGCGTCCATGCGCTGCGAGCAGCTGTCGAACCAGGGCTCGGCCATCTCCACGGACAAAGGTGCGCCCGCCGCGGCCGTGCAGCCCACGCGGCGCAGCCGCTCGATCACGGCCAGCGTGGCGTCGGCCGCGCTGCTTTCTTGCCACAGGGCCAGGGAATGGGGCGGCGCGAACTCCGCAAAGACCTGAAAGCAGCGCTCCTGCGAGGCGATCAGGTGCAGCCAGTGCTGCTGGCGCGGCGCATCGCTCACGCCCGCACCGAACGCCGCCACGCCTGTGGCGCGCTCCTGGCCCGCGAACTCCTTGCCCTGCATGAAGTTGAACAAGGCCACCAGCAGGCGCGAGATGCCGGGCTCGGGCGCGCTGTCCGCCGCCTCGAAGACCACGGCCAGCAGGCCGGCCACCAGATCGATATAGATGGCCGTGGCCGCCTCCGGCGACAGCGTGCGGCTGGCAACGCGCTCGCGCAGCGCGGGCAAGGCGTCCAGGCACTGCAGCACATGGGCGATGCGGCTGAACAGCCGCGCGCCATGGCCGGGGTGGCCGGTGAGTCCCCCACCGCCGGGCTGCATGTCCACCCGCTCGAAGCCGTCGCGCGCCGCAGCGGCCATGCGGTCGCACTCGGCCATCTGGGCCAGCCTGGCCGGGCCGCCGCGTGCGCCTGCGCTGGCCAGAAACACGTTGGACAGGCCGCGCTCCTTTTGCAGCGCATGGATGAGGCGGCTGAGCAGATCCACCAGGGCGCTGGTGCGCTGCAGTTGCTCCAGCTCGCCGATTTCGCACTGCCGCGCGGCCACAAGAAAGTTGAGAGCGGTTTTCATGGGGGGCTTGGTCCTGTCTGCCTGCCTTGATGCAGTTTGCCTTGGTGCAAGGGACCTGGATGCAATTCCCATGCCGGAGGCGTCGCGCGGTGCTTGCATGGGCACGGGATCGATGATTTGATAGAATTTTTTTAATGATTTGAAATTTTCGATACACAAACTGACGTGTAAGCGTGTCGAATGTTTGCAAAGCGAATGGGGCGGTTTTTCAAGAAAAGCCCCCGTTCATCGGGCGCACATGGCAACGCACACCACGGCATTGGGCTGCGCAATGCGGCAGTGAGGCTGAATCGGCATGAGTTTGAAATATCACGAGAAGATCGGTTTTTCCCCATGCATTGGCTGTTCCTGACCGAGGGGGTGTCCCGGTGGATACCTGCGCGCTGGCGCGGCCCGACATTTGCGTGCTGGCTGGCTTCGCTGCTGCCCTGCATGGCGCAGGGTCAGGTGCCTGCGGCTGCCCCGGATGGCGTCGCGTCGGCGCAATTGGCCGACGAGGGCGTCTGGTTCGCTGGATGGGATGCCCTCGGCCCGTGGGGTGCCGGTGCGTTCGTGGTGTTCCTGCTGGTGTGCTCGGTGCTCTACATCCGCATGCGCTGCAAGGCGCAGCGCCTGACGCAGTCGCTCAAGCAGAGCAATGAGAAATTGCTGCGCGCCAATGTGAAGCTCAAGCGCATCGCCTTCCGGGACCCGTTGACCGGTACGGCCAACCGGGCGCTGTTCGAATACCGGCTGGGCCGCACGATTGCGCGCGCCGACAGCTCGGTGGAGCAGCCGGGCCCCTGCGGGCCGGTGCGCGTGGGCCTGCTGTACATCGACCTGGACGGATTCAAGCCCATCAACGATGTGGAAGGCCATGCCGCCGGTGATGCGCTGCTGTGCCAGGTGGCCGTGCGTCTGGGCCATATGACGCGCAAATCGGACACGCTGGCGCGCGTGGGTGGCGACGAGTTCGTGCTGCTGCTGGGCTGCCTGGCGTCGGTGGACGACGCCGTGGCCATGGCAGGCCGCGTGCAGAAGGCCTTGAGCCAGCCGTTCGACCTGCCAGGAAAAGCGGTCTCCATCAGCAGCTCCATCGGCGTGGCCATCTATCCCGACCATGGCAAGAAGGAAAAGCTCATGGCGGCGGCCGATGCCGCCATGTACACGGCCAAGCGTGCCGGCGGGAACACCTACGCCATCTTCAAGGAAAGCATGCGCCAGGGCGTGGCCGCGCAGTTCGACCTGCAGCAGGCCCTGCGCCGCGCCGTGGCCAGCCGGCAGCTGGTGCTGTTCTATCAGCCCAAGATCGATACCCGCACGGGCCGCATCCGCAGCGTGGAGGCGCTGGCGCGCTGGAACCACCCGCAGTTCGGCCTCATCAGTCCCCGCGTGTTCATCCCGCTGGCCGAGCGCTTCGGCCTGATCAGCGAGATCGGCGACTGGGTCATCGACGAGGCCTGCCGCCAGACCGCGCAATGGGCGCGCGAGCGGCGCTTCATGCGGGTGTCCATCAATATCTCGGGCTACCAGCTCTTTCAGACGCGGCTGGCGCAGTTCATCGCCGAGGCGATCGCAAGGCACCGCATCCGGCCCGAGCAACTGGTCTTCGAGATCACCGAGTCCGTGGCCATGGAGGACGACAAGACCACCATGGCCGTGATTGCCGAACTCACGGGCATGGGCGTGCAGATCTCCATCGACGACTTCGGCACCGGCTACTCCAGCCTGGCCCTGCTGCGCCAGCTGTGCGCCGACGAGGTGAAGATCGACCGCAGCTTTGTGCGCGACGTGGCCCTCAAGAGCGATGCGCGGGCGGTGGTCGATGCCATCGTGCGCCTGGCCCATGCGCTGGAGCTGCGCGTGGTGGCCGAAGGCGTGACCAACCAGCAGCAGCGCGAAGTGCTGCAGGCCCTGGGCTGCGACGAGCTGCAGGGCTTTTACTTTGCCCGCCCCATGGATGCCCAGGCACTGATCGCCAGCGAAATCTGGACCTCCGACGGCTTCGAGCCCGTGCGGTTCTCGCGCTCTTCCTACATAGACAACCTGTAGCGGAGCGCCGGCCGTGCAACTGCCCGCCTGCCAGGGGCCATTGATGCCGGTGGCCGTGCGCCGCGCCCGCAGGTTCTACACTTCAGCCCCATGAGTTTGCTGATTCTGGGGATCGAATCCTCCTGCGATGAAACCGGCGTGGCCCTGGTCGAGGCCCCCGATGGCACGGGCGTGCCCACGCTGCTGTCCCATGCGCTGCACAGCCAGATCGACATGCACCGCGCCTACGGCGGCGTGGTGCCTGAGCTGGCCAGCCGCGACCACATCCGCCGCGTGCTGCCGCTGACCGAAAACGTGCTGGGCGAGTCCGGCCGCACGCTGGACCAGGTCGATGTGATCGCCTTCACGCGCGGCCCCGGCCTGGCCGGCGCGCTGCTGGTGGGCGCGGGCGTGGCCTGCGCCATGGCTGCGGCATTGAACAAGCCCGTGCTGGGCGTGCACCACCTGGAAGGCCATCTGCTGTCGCCCTTCCTGAGTGCCGATCCCCCCGAATTCCCCTTCGTGGCCCTGCTGGTCTCGGGCGGCCACACGCAGCTGATGCGCGTGGACGGCGTGGGCAGCTACGCCATCCTGGGCGAGACCATCGATGACGCGGCCGGCGAGGCCTTCGACAAATCGGCCAAGCTCATGGGCCTGCCCTATCCGGGCGGTCCCGTGCTCTCGCGCCTGGCCGAAGGCGGCGATGCCCAGGCCTTCAAGCTGCCCCGGCCGCTGCTGCATTCGGGCGACCTGGACTTCTCCTTCGCCGGCCTGAAGACGGCCGTGCTGACCCAGGCGAAGAAGCTGGGCGATGACCTTGAGGCGCGCAAGGCCGACCTGGCCGCCAGCACGCAGGCGGCCATCGTCGAGGTACTGGTCAAGAAGACCCTGGCCGCGCTGCAGCAGACTGGCATGAAGCGCGTGGTCGTGGCCGGCGGCGTGGGTGCCAACCGGCTGCTGCGCTCGCAGCTGGATGCGGCCTGCGCCAAGCGCAAGCTGCGCGTGCACTACCCCGAGCTGCACCTGTGCACCGACAACGGCGCCATGATCGCCATGGCCGCCGCCATGCGCCTGCAGGCGGGCCGGGAAGTGGCCAACAGGCACTACGCCTTCGACGTCAAGCCGCGCTGGCCGCTCGATTCGCTGGCCTGATTCTTCGGCCGCCTCTGCCTTCCCCATCGCCGCGCTGTGCGGCGGGGCACCTGTGATGCGCAGCCTGCGCACAAAAAAAGCCCGGCATGTGCCGGGCTCTGAAAACGGGCTGTCACCTTGCTAAGAGGAGGGAAGAAAGGATTGGTTGACAGCCCGGGTGCACAAACTCGCTGACCGGATTTACTGGATGCTCAGCGTGGTGGCCTTGCTCTGCGGCTCCAGGCGGGCCAGGGACAGCGTGAGCACGCCGTTTTCCAGCTTTGCGCTGCTGGCGGCAGTGTCGATCTCATGGTCCAGCTCCCAGGCGCGCTGCACCTGGCGGGGCGCACCCTCGACGCTGGACAGACGGACCACGGCGCCTTCGATGCTCAGCTGCAGCTGCTCGCGAGACAGGCCGGGCACGTCCAGCTGCAGCGTCGTGGCCTTTTCATCGCGCTGCACCTGCACCGACGAGGGGGAGGGGGCGGCGTTGCCCAGGGTGCCTTGCAGGAAGCGCTGCAGGGCCAGATCGGCGGCTTGGGGGTTGAAGGCGTTGCGGCGGAGAACAGGCGAGAAGATCATGGTGAAGTGGCTCCTATAAACTGCGCGGCTTCATCGAAGTTGTCGCCGCATGGAGCGTAGTTGAGCGGCGTTGAACGCATTTCAAGAGGGAAAAAGCCATGAATAAATTGCGCCGCAAGGTCTTGAAAAGCGGTGCCATGGCGCTATTTGCTGCGCCCGCGCTGGCGGCCCTGGCCGCAAACGAACGCGGACAGCCCGTGCCCCCGCCGCGCGGCGAGCCCATACGGCTGGCGCTGATCGAAAGCCTGTCCGGCCCCTTTGCCAACACGGGCGAGGCCGTGTTCCGCAACCTGCTGTGGGCCACCGAGCGCGTGAATGCGCGCGGCGGTGTGCCACTGCCGGCCGCGCAGGGCGGCGCCCGGCCCCTGGCCATCGAACGCCATGACAGCAAGGGCCAGAACGAGGAGGCGCTGTCCGCGCTGCGCGCAGCCATCGACGGCGGTGCGCGCGTGGTCATGCAGGGCAATTCATCGGCCGTGGCGGCCGTGCTGGTCGATGCCATTGCCAAGCACAACGAGCGCGATCCGGCCCGGCGCGTGCTGTACCTGAACTACTCGGCCGTCGATCCTGCGCTCACCAACGAGCGCTGCAGCTTCTGGCACTTTCGCTTCGACGCCCATGCCGACATGCGCATGGCCGCGCTGATGCAGGTGCTGCGCGAGGACGCGGCCGTGCGCAGCGCCTACCTGATCGGGCAGGACTACAGCTTTGGCCAGGCCGTGCTGCGCGAGGCACGGCGCCAGCTGGCCGCGCAGCGGCCCGATGTGGCCATCGTGGGCGACGAGCTGCACCCCGTGGGCCGCGTCAAGGACTTTGCGCCCTATGCCGCCAAGATCAAGGCCAGCGGCGCCCAGGCCGTGATCACGGGCAACTGGGGCAACGATCTGATGCTGCTGGTCAAGGCCGCGCGGGAGTTGGGCTTCGATGGCCGCTTCTACACCTTCTACGGCAATGCGCTGGGTGCACCCGCCGCCCTGGGCGAGGCCGGGGTGGGCAAGGTGCTGGCCGTGGCCGACTGGCTGCCCAACGTGCCGGGCCCCGACAGCCAGGCCTTCTACAAGTCATTCCGCGAGCGCTTTCCCAGGCCTGCCGATGACTATGTGCACATGCGCATGCAACTGATGATCGAGGCCCTGGCCCAGTCCACGGCGCGTGCGGGCAGCACCGACACGGTGGCCGTGGCGCAGGCGCTGGAAGGCGCCGAGGTGGCGCTGGCCGGGCGCAAGGGCCGCATGCGCGCGGCCGACCACCAGTTCCAGCAGGCGCTGGTGGTCGGCGTCATGGACAGGCAGGGCGCGCCCGGCGTGCCCTTCGATGTGGAGGGCTCGGGCTACGGCTTCCGCGTGGTGCGAGAGATCGAGGCGGCGCGTGCCGAGCAGCCTGCGATGTGCCGCATGCGCCGGCCCTGACGGCCTCGACGGTTTGGATGGCCCGGATCAGCGGCCCATGGCCGTAGCGACTTCCTGGCCCAGTTCGATCACGGACAGCGCGTAGTAGCTGGACCAGTTGTAGCGCGTGATGGCATAGAAGTTCTCCGTGCCCGCGATGTACAGCGGCTGGCCCTGCGCGCCGTTTTCCAGCTTGACCAGGGCCAGCGGCCCTTGATGCGCCGCGCCGCTGCCCGGCAGTTGCACGCCGCGCGCAGCCATCTCGTCGGCCGTGAACTGGGGCAGGATGTCGGGCGCCAGCAGGGCGGCCAGGTCGGCGCCCTGGGCCTGCATGATCACAGGGTAGTGGGTGGGCATGCCGCTTTTCCAGCCATGCGCGACAAAGTAGTTGGCCACCGAGCCGATGGCGTCGGCCGCGCTGCCGAACAGGTCGATGCGGTCGTCGCCGTCGAAGTCCACCGCCCACTTCACCCAGCTGCTGGGCATGAACTGGCCCATGCCCATGGCGCCCGCGTAGCTGCCGCGCAGCGAGAACGGGTCCGTGCCCGCACGGTACGTGAAGCGCAGGAACTGCTCCAGCTCGCCGCGGAAGTACTCGGTGCGTGCCTGCGCGCGGGGGTGGGCTGCGGGGAAGTCGAAGCTCAGCGTGGCCAGAGCGTCGATCACGCGGAAGTTGCCCATCTGCTGGCCGTAGATGGTCTCCACGCCGATGATGCCGACGATGATTTCGGCCGGCACGCCGTACTGCTTTTCGGCACGCGCCAGCGCGGCGGCATTGTCCTGCCAGAAACGGGTTCCGGCGCGTATGCGCACGGGCTCGACAAAGCGGCTGCGGTAGACGCCCCAGTTCTTGGCCGTGCCCTGGGCAGCCGGCGTCATCAGGCGGGGAACCTGGGGCAGAAAGCGCGCCTGGGCGATGGTGTCGCGCACCCAGTCCACCGGCAGGTCGTGGCGCATCGCAATGTCGGCAGCCATTTGCATGGCATCAGGCCGTTCGCCGTAGGGCGTGCTGCCCTGCACGGTCCTGGCCACGGCGGCGCCGCCTGCCGCCGTGGCGGCGGCAGCAGCGGCCGTGCGCTTTTTCGTGGAAGGTTTGGCCGTGGACTTGGCGGCAGTCTTGGCTGCGCCGGTCTGGGCGGGCGCCAGCTTGCTGGCCAGCGCGCCGCAGGGCAGGGCGGCGGCCGCAAGCAGCAGCAGTGCGGAGGGGATCAGTCGTTGCTTGGTCATGGTGTGCTTGTCGTGGGGCCGGCAGCGGCGGCTTGTGGCCGTGGCTGCGGATTGCGTGGCCAGTCCAGCGCCCGCCATTGGCGTCGCAGGGCGGGCAGGCCGGGGGTATCGGGTGCGGAATTGGGTGCGGACTGGGGTGCGTATAGGGGGACGGATTGGGGGGCGCGTGCGTAGCGCTGGCGCTCCATGTCCAAAAGCCAGTCGTGCAGGGCCTTGGCGGCCGTGGCGTCGTCCTGGCCCCAGCGGTCCATGACCTGGGCTGCCAGCGCGCGCGGGGGCAGGCTGGCATCGGCATCCAGGCCGATGCGGCGCAGCCGGGCGCGGGTCCTGTCCATCAGGCGCAGCCATTCATCGCGGCTGTTGCGCTGGGCGCGGGCCATCCAGGCCAGCCAGGCCAGCGCGGCCACGCCGGCCAGCGCGCCCAGCAGGCGCAGCATGTCCACCCACGATGGCGACTGCACGCCCAGGTTCTTGAGCAGGTCCAGCTGGCGGCTTTGCGTGTAGTTCAGCACCCACTGGTTCCAGCCGTTGTTGACGGCCTCCCACACGGCGCGCATCTGCTGCAGCATGCCCACGCCCACGAAGTTGCCCACGGCGCCCGCAATGGCACCCTGGGGCGCGCGCAGGCGCTGGAACTCGCCCACGCGCGACGGGGCCACGGCGCCGGTGGGGTCAATGCGCACCCAGCCCTCGTCCTCCAGCCAGACCTCGGTCCAGGCGTGGGCGTCGGCGTTGCGCACGGTCCAGTAGCCATCGACAGGGTTGCGCTCGCCGCCCTGGTAGCCGGTGACGATGCGGGCAGGCACGCCCATGCCGCGCATCAGCACGGCGAAGGCCGAGGCGATGTGCTCGCAGAATCCCTCTTTGCTGTCGAACCAGAAATCATCGGCCGTGTGCACGCTGTCCACCACGCCGGGCTCCAGCGTGTAGGTGTAGCCGCCCGTGCGCAGGCGCGCCAGCGCGGCCTGTACCCAGGCGCGGGGCGGGGCGTCGGCCAGTTGCGGGTCGGCGCGCATCTGCCGGGCCAGCGCCAGCGTGCGCGGGTTGCTGCCTTCGGGCAGCTGGGTGTAGCGGCGCAGGGCGCGCGTGGGCTGCAGCGGCCCGTAGCTGAACTGCACATGGCTTTGGGCGCTGATGCGCACCACGTCGGTGATGGGGCGCCAGGTCAGCCATTGCAGCTGCGGCGTCATGCGGGCGCTGCCCATGCCCGGGGGCAGCTCGGGAGCCCTGGCCGCGGCGTCCAGCAGCGGCAGCCAGGGGCGGCGGCTGGGCTCGATGGTCATCTGGTAGCTCACGCCCTCGCCGGAGACGCGCAACTGCGCGTCCTCCAGAACGGCCTCCGTGTCCATCTGCCATTCCTGTCCGTCAAAGCGCGACAGAACGGGCCCCCGGAAATACAGGGTGTTGGCAGGCGGAGGAGCACCATCGGGCGTATCGAAGCGCAGGCGCAGGGCCACGTTCTCGTCCAGCACCAGCGACGCCATGGAGCCCACGCGCATGTTTTCCGACAGGCCGCTGCGGCCGGCCAGGTCGTTGCTGGGCACACCCCACAGCGGCGCCATGCGCGGGAAGAACAGGAACAGCGCCACCATCACCGGCGTACCCCACAGCGCCAGCAGCGCTGCCGTGCGCAGCGCCTGTGTCAGCGGCGGGCGGCCGGCGGTCATGTGGGCATTGACCAGGGCCGTGAGCAGGCCCAGCAGGCCCAGCACCATGGCCAGGGCCAGCAGCAGGGACTGCGAGTAGAAGAAGTTGGCCAGCAGCGCGAAGAAGCCCAGGAAGAACACCACCATGGCATCGCGCCGGGCGCGCAGCTCCAGCGTCTTGAGCGCCAGCAGCAGCACGATCAGGGTCACGCCCGCATCGCGCCCGATAAAGGTGCCGTGCGAGACCCAGGTGGCGCCCACGGCCAGCAGCAGCAATCCTCCCAGCACCCAGCGGCCGGGCAGGGGCTGGCCGCGCCAGGCCAGCAAGCCGCGCCACAGCAGCAGGCCGGCCACGAAGACCATGGTCCACCAGGGCGTGTGGGCGGCCTGGGGCATCAGCACCCAGGCGACCACGGCCAGCAGGAACAGGGTGTCGCGCGCATCGCGCGGCAGGGCGGCCAGGCGCTGGCGCCAGGTGGCCGCGGGCTGCGCAATGGCTTGGAAGGAGGAGGGCATGGACGTGCGATTCATGGGCAGGCCGCCAGGGCTTCCAGGCAGAGCGTGGCGTGGGCCGCGCCCTGGTCAGGGGCGATCTCGCGGCCGTCGGGCAGGCGCAGGCCCCAGGTCAGGTCCTGCTGGCGCGCGACCAGCACCCAGGCGGTCAGGCGGCTGAGGCGGGCCTCGGGGTCGGCCAGGCCGGTGGCCTTGGCGTCCAGCCACAGGCGGTGCTGTTGGGACAGCGGGCGGTCGCGGCTCACCAGCTGGTCACTGCCCGTGGCAAAGGCCTGGGCAGCCTTTTTCCAGACCACCAGCTTGAGCGCATCACCGCGCCGGTAGGCACGCACGCCATCGAACTCGTCGCCATGGCGCGTGGAGGCCGCGCTGCGGCCGCCGGCATCGGCACTGGCCGCAGGCAGGGGCGGGGGATTGTGTTCGGGCGCCGGGTAGATCCAGGCCTGGGTCTGCGCGCGCCACAGCGCCCAGACGCGGAAGGTGCCCAGCGGGTAGCGCGTGGCCGCCGTGATCGTGGGCAGCGATTGCAGGCCCCGGCGCATTGGCGTGAAAGCCAGTTGCGCCGTGGTGCTGCCCTGTGCCGGGACATCGATCCAGGTCCAGTCGGTGGCCGCTGCATCGCCCTGCACGGCCAGGCCTATGCCCCAACGCGTGCTGCGGCGTGCGTTGTGCAGCACCACGTCGAAGCGGCAGGGCTGGCCGGCAAAGCTGCCGGCCGGCGGCAGCAGATGCAGCGCCAGGCCGCGCAGATTGCCGTGGCCGACCACCATGCCCGCTGCCGCGCTGCCGGCCAGCAGGAACGTCAGCAGATAACCCAGGTTGAGCTGGTAGTTGATGGCGGCCACCAGCAGCACGCACAGCGTCAGCGCCAGGGCCCAGCCTGCACGCGACGGCATGATGTAGACATTGCGCTGGGTCAGCTTCAGGCTGTCCGTGCGGGGCAGGCGGGCATGCCACCACTGGCGCACGCGCCGCGCGGGAGACCAGCGCTGGCGCAGCGATGCCCCCGGCTGGGGGGCGCCGGGCGAAGACGCGGGGGCGGCCGGCATCAGCGCAGCGCCACGGCGTCCAGCATGGCGCGCACCTGCTCCACGGCGCCCCGGCCTGAAGAGCCTATGGGCACCAGCCGGTGGGCCGCCGTCTGCGGCAGGATGGCCTGCACATCGTCGGGCGCCACATAGTCGCGCCCCTCCATCAGGGCCACGGCCCGGGCCGCGCGCAGCAGCGCAATGCCCGCGCGAGGCGACAGGCCCTGCACGAACCACTGGCCCGAGCGCGTGGCTTCCAGCAGGTCCTGCACATAGTCGAGCAGGGCATCGCTGGCATGCACCTGGAGCACAGCTGCCTGCAGGTCCTGCAGCTCCTGCGTGGTCAGCAGCGGTGCCAGCGCATCGGCCTGGGCGCGCCGGCCATTGCCGGACAGCAGGGAACGCTCGGCCGCGCGGTCGGGATAGCCCAGGCTGATGCGCATCAGAAAGCGGTCCAGCTGGCTTTCGGGCAGCGGGAAGGTGCCCAGCTGTTCCTGCGGGTTCTGGGTGGCGATCACGAAGAAGGGCTCGGGCAGGCGGTGCGTGCGGCCCTCGGCCGAGACCTGTCGCTCCTCCATGGCTTCGAGCAGGGCGCTCTGCGTCTTGGGGCTGGCGCGGTTGATCTCGTCGGCCAGCAGCACCTGGGCGAAAACGGGGCCCGGGTGGAAGACAAAGGTCTCGCTGGCGCGCTCGTAGATGGACACGCCGGTGAGGTCGCTGGGCATGAGGTCGGCCGTGAACTGCACGCGCGAGAACTGCAGCCCGAAGCTGTGTGCCAGCGCATGCGCCAGCGTGGTCTTGCCCACGCCGGGAACGTCTTCCAGCAGCAGGTGTCCCCCGGCCAGCAGGCAGGCCACACTGTCGCGGACCTGAGCCGGTTTCCCTACAACCACCGTGTTAAGCTGATCCAGAAGCGCCTTGATCTTGTGTGTTGCTTGCATGGCGCGACGTTATCCTAAAAAAAACATCGCGGAGACATCACTGTGGGCAAGACGGGTTATTTCACCCATAGGGAGTGCTGGCGGCATGAGATGGGGCCGGGGCACCCGGAATGCCCGGCCCGGCTCGATGCCATCGAGGACCGGCTGCTGGTGACCGGCGTGGCCGATGCACTGGAGCGGCACGAGGCCCCCCAGGCCTCGCTGGCCGACATCGAACTGGCCCATGACCGCATGCATGTGGCCGCGCTGCAGGGCCTGACACAGCGCCTGGTCGAGGAGCAGCAGGCCGGCGGCCCCGAGTACTCCCAGATCGATACCGACACCTCCATCAACAGCCACACCTTCTCGGCCGCCCTGCATGCGGCCGGCGCCGCGCTGGCGGCCACCGATGCGGTGATGGCCGGCGAGCTGGAGAACGCCTTCTGCGCCGTGCGCCCGCCGGGCCACCATGCCACGCGCCACCAGGCCATGGGCTTTTGCTTCTTCAACAACGTGGCCGTGGGCGTGAGGTACGCGCTCAGCCGCCACCACCTCAAGCGCGTGGCCGTGATCGATTTCGACGTGCACCACGGCAACGGCACGGAGGACATCCTCTCCGGCGACGACCGCGTGCTCATGTGCGGCATCTTCCAGCATCCGTTCTACCCCTTCAGCGGCGACCAGCATCCGGCCGCCAACATGGTCAACGTGCCGGTGGCCGCCTATACCAAGGGCATGGACATCCGCGAAATCGTCGAGATGATGTGGATCCCGCGCCTGGAGGCCTTCAAGCCCGAGCTGATCTTCATCAGCGCCGGCTTCGACGCCCACCGCGAGGACGACATGGGCCAGCTGGGCATGACCGAGCAGGACTTCACCTGGATCACCTCGCGCATCAAGGACATCGCGCGCCGCTTTTCCAAGGGGCGCATCGTCTCCTGCCTGGAAGGCGGCTATGTGATGGGGCCGCTTGCGCGCAGCGTGGAAGCGCACGTGCGCGTGCTGGCCGACCTCTGAACCGGATCTGGAACACCATGAACGCGAGCACCCCTCCTTCTGAAGCCAGCCTCCTGCTCGACGTGCAGCGCGACGCGCGCGGCGTCGTGCGCCTCACGCTCAACGACCCGCAGCGCTTCAATGCCCTGGGCGAGCAGATGCTCACGCAGCTGCAGCAGGCGCTGGACGACGTGGCGCGCGACGAGTCCGTGCGCGTGGTCGTGCTGGCTGCGGCCGGCAAGGCCTTTTGCGCGGGGCACAACCTCAAGGACATGGCGGCCCATCCGCAGCTGGACTACTACCAGAAGCTGTTCGCCCAGTGCAGCCGCATGATGCTGTCCATCCACCGGCTGCCCGTTCCCGTGATCGCGCGCGTGCACGGCATTGCCACGGCGGCGGGCTGCCAGCTCGTGGCCCAGTGCGATCTGGCCGTTGCTGCGCAGGCGGCACGCTTTGCGACCAGCGGCATCCACTATGGCCTGTTCTGCGCCACCCCCAGCGTGCCGCTGGTGCGCAACGTGCCGGCCAAGCAGGCCATGGAGATGCTGCTCACGGGCGACTTCATCGACGCGCAGCAGGCGCTGGAGCAGGGACTGGTCAACCGCGTGGTGGCCGAGGAGGCGCTGGACGATGCCGTCGAGCACTTCGTGCAGTCCATCGTCAGCAAGCCCCGTGCGGCCGTGGCCATGGGCAAGGCGCTGGTCTACCGGCAGCGCGAGATGGGCATCGAGGCGGCCTACCAGCTGGCCGGCCAGACCATGGCCGCCAACATGATGGATACCGACGCCCAGGAGGGCGCCCAGGCCTTCGCCGCCAAGCGCGAACCGGCCTGGAAGACGGGCCGCTGACCGACCTGCATGTAGGCCCCGGTCCGGTCAGCCTGTCCTGGATCTGCGCGATGATGGCGGCCTGCGCCCTTGCGGCGGAACGGCCCTGACCCATGGACATCTTCGACAAGCTCATCAACGACTTCCAAAGCTCCAGCGCCTGGCTGGAGTTCTCCGTGCTCATCGCCTGCCTGCTGCTGGCCTACGGCGCCATGCGCGGCCTGCATGCGCGCTACGGCCATCTGAACGATGGAAAGCCCTCCGTATGGATTGGCCGCCATGCGCTCGATGGCGCCCTGTTCCCGCTGCTGGCGCTGGTGCTGGTCTTCACCAGCCAGGAGATCCTGGCGCGGTTTTCCACGGTGTTCTGGCTGCGCGTGGCCGTGTCGCTGCTGGTGTCCCTGTCGGTGATCCGCTTCGTGGCGCGGGTGCTCAGCCGGACCTTCCCCCACTCCACCGTGGTGCGCCTGATCGAGCGCATCTTCTCCTGGCTGGCCTGGGGCGCGGCGGTGCTGCACAGCATCGGCCTGCTGCCGCAGGTCATGGAGGAGCTGGAGGCCCTGCAGTTCAACATCGGCAAGACGCCGGTCAGCCTGCTCAACCTGATCGAGGGCACGCTGTCGGCGGGGCTGATGATGGTGGCCGTGCTCTGGCTGTCCACGCTGTTCGAGCAGAAGGTCATCAACCAGTGGGTCAGCGACCTGTCCATGCGCAAGGTGGCCATGAACATCACGCGCAGCGTGCTGATCCTGGTGGGCCTGCTGGTCTCGCTGTCCATGGTGGGCGTGGACCTGACGGCGCTGTCCGTCATGGGCGGCGCCATCGGCGTGGGCCTGGGTTTCGGCATGCAGAAGATCGCCTCCAACTACGTCAGCGGATTTCTGGTGCTGATCGAGCGCGCGCTGCGCATCGGCGACAACGTGCGCGTGGATGGCTTCGAGGGCCGCATCACCGACATCCGCACGCGCTACACCATCATCCGCGCGCTCAACGGCCGCGAGTCCATCGTGCCCAACGAGACGCTGATCACCCAGCGTGTGGAGAACCTCACCGGATTCGACGTCAAGTTCGGCCTGTCCACCAACATCGTCGTGGGCATGGACAGCGATGTGGAGCAGGTGCGCGGCATCCTGCTCGAAGCAGCAGCCGCGCAGCCGCGCGTGCTCAAGACGCCCGCGCCTTCGGTGGCACTGGTCGACTTCGTCGAGCAGGGTCTGCAGTTCAGTCTCAGCTACTACATCAACGACCCGCAAAATGGCCAGGGCAATGTGCGCTCCGAGGTGAACCTCGCCGTGCTGCGCGGCCTGCGTGCCGCGGGCGTGAGCCTGCCGGTCCCCAAGCAGGTGGTACAGATCACCGAACGCGGGGGCGTGGTGGCTCAGGCAGCAGAGAAAAGCAGCTAGGATTATTCCTAGGTGCATACCCTGAGTTCAGGCTGTTCCCCCGCAGGAAATCTCAAGGGTCGTGCTTAAAATGGCACGATCGTTCTTTTTTGTGAGCGCGCATGCGGCCCTCGGCCGTCAGGGAAACCTGCCGCAGCTGCTGCAGCGCCGCATACAATGATTTCGGTTTACGTAAACGTCAATCTATCAATCAATCAGGAGCCGCTGCAATGAAGGTTTTGGTCCCGGTCAAGCGCGTGGTGGACTACAACGTGAAGGTCCGCGTGAAGTCGGACGGCACGGGCGTGGACATCGCCAACGTCAAGATGAGCATGAACCCCTTTGACGAAATCGCCGTCGAAGAAGCCGTTCGCCTCAAGGAAAAGG
>NZ_JAELTK010000110.1:0-16146 GCF_016428765.1 Delftia sp. ASV31 | reverse complement strand
CCCCCCCCCCCCCCCCCCCCCCCCCCCCCCCCCCCCCCCCCCCCCCCCCCCCCCCCCCCCCCCCCCCCCCCCCCCCCCCCCCCCCCCCCCCCCCCCCCCCCCCCCCCCCCCCCCCCCTCTTCAAACACCCCCCCACCACCGAGACCTACACTGTTCGCATTTCGTCGGCAGCGTCAGATGTGTATAAGAGACAGGTCTGAGCCTGCATAGGGCACCGATGTGCGCCCACGCGGCACGCTCCTGAGAACTGTCCATCGCGGCGCGGACGCAGCCGTTACACTAACGGAAAGAGCCGTTCGCCGGCTCGCCCGTCCACGCCGGCTAAGTCATAAGACAGCGAATTTGTTTCTCGAGTCTTGGTTTGACCTACCGTCACCTTGGCCCGATGTGTGGGCGCGTCGGTTCCGGGTGACCAGGAAGATGAACCATGACTACTCCTCTCACCGCTTTTCAGATTGAACAGCTCAAGCGTGCTGCTAAAAAGCTGGCTCGCACTGAATCTATCCGCTTGTATGAAGCGCAGCATCGCCTTGCCGTTGAGCATGGCTATGCGAACTGGTCACTACTTCACAAGCACAGCATGAGTGCTGTCAACGGTGCCCCATCAGCTTCACAAGCACCGCGCGCAAAGCTCGCAAACAAGGACGCCGCGGCCATCGTAGTGGGCAGCAGAAGCCGGCAGTACCTGCACGGCGACCAACACGAAGTACATCTGAATCGCTTCTACTGCCGAAGCTGCGATGACTTCGTGGCCGCCGAGCACTTCTTCGAGAAACATGACCGTAGGGAGACGCTCGAGCGGGCGCTTAACGCGCTGACGCAGTGGTATTTACCTTCGACCGAGAGGGCCTACACACGTCCAGACAATGCTCAAAACATGCTGGAAGATGAGGCCCGTCGGGAGGCTGTAGTCTTTCAGAATTCACGAAGCCCCTTCTACCGTTGGCTCGAACGTCGCATGGCCAAGGACTCGCCGATTGGTGACTTGGCCGTCGACGTCCTGAGAGACAGGAAGTTTCCGGTCGATGTCAGCTCAGCTGATGAAGCCGTCTCCTACCTGAAATCTCGCACCGCATCCGAAGCAGCAGTTAAGACGATGAAGCAGGCTTGGCGGCAGTTTGAGGCCGGGCAGAAGCGAAGCGCCTAATCAGCCTAGGCCGACCGCAGCACAGGCGCCATATCTCGCACATGCAGGACGTGGCGCCCTTGGGTCACCTCAACGGGTCGCGGATGATGGCCGGATGGAAGTGCCCCAGGATGCACGATGGCTCAAGTGGCACCCGAATGCTGAACCCAGCACCACGCCACTTATCAGGTGCGTAGGTAGGTCCATCCAGCAGTTCCTGAAAAATCGACTCGAGAGCGGTACCCGCGAACTCCGCCACCGTGCCAGGATGGAGGTTCTCCAGGGGCACATCGCACACGAACAGCGTGGGGGCGAATCGTTTCTTCAAGACGCGGCGATAGTCGCGCGTGCCCCCAAGATTGGCAGCTAACGCTGTTAGGTACTCGCTGCCATAGAGCATGTAGTGGCCACACATCTCTATCAAGAAGCGCTCGTTGGCTTCGAAATACACGCGCCCCTCGCGCGTGACCGGGCTGACATACTCCATGGCTCTTTGTAGATTGACCTCCGACAGCTCAGAGTACTCCCCGCTCAGGAAGATTTTGCGAGCTTGGTCGTGGAACTCCTCAATATCCAGCGGGCGAAGGCCTTGCTCGTAAAAGGAGTTGACTGTGGGAACAGAAGTGCCGTGGCAGGCGCGAATTGCACGGTATCGGCCGAGGAGCCTTTCTGCCAACTCGGCTTTTGAATCGACATGGATACCGCGTACCTTCAGCACGAGGTCGTCGAGCCAAGTGAGGTCGTCGGAGACAAGGTACTCGGGTGGCTTGCTGCGAAAAGCCTTCTTGACGTCCGGTCCGATGAAGTCGGACATCAGGCTCCAGATGTCAGGGTGCCAAGTGGAGTGCCGGTTCAAGTCCCACACATCCTTGGGCGCCGGCGGACGCTCACTTGCCGATGCACTCAACAAACGAGACGGCAGTACGGTTGTCTGGGTGCGTCGCGCAGCGGCAGAGGCAGCGTTCCAGTCGCGGAAGCCCTCCTCCCGAGCTGCCGCCTCCAGTGCCGCTCCCCTTTTAAGCACCTGCCCGCTCAGTGAAAGCTGCGCTTGCAACTCTCCAGCACGCGCCTTCAAAGCGCCCAGCAAATCATCGCCTTGCAATTGGTTATCCATGGTTTTCCCATAACCGATGCGCTTCGAAGACGTGGTTCGCATTACGTCGGCACCGGAGAGGAACCAGTGGACAGAGAGAAAGCTAGGACAGATTCACCATACCCGTAGCGGGTGCGAACGGCAGGGCTGCCACCCCTTGCAAGCCATTATAGGAAGGCATGTGCGACTGCGCTAGTCGTACGGTGCGCGTTAAGAAGCGGGCTTGAGTCGCGACGTAGCCGCCTGAGCCAAAGACGGACTGACCGCGTACGCTGCGATGCCTACGAGGACCATTGCCGATGCGAGAGCAAAAATCCGGGTGTATGCAGCGGAGGGCGAGCTGCCTGCCGCAAGGCTGGCATCAGCGACAAGTCCGAACACCCAAGCAGCGGCACCTGAGCCCAAGAAAACGAACGTATTGAGCATTCCCAGACCACGGCCGCGCACCTCAGGAGCCAACAGCAGCCGTCCATGGGCCATCACCAGGGGATGCAGAACCCCGATGGTGCCAAGCAAAGCCATCAATGGCACATCCAACAGCAACCCCGCGCTGGGCATCAATGCCAAGGCACTCCCCGCAACCAGAGCAGCCGCAGCCCAGGCCAGAACAGTCTGGCGCGTAGAAAAGCGGTGAACGAACCAAGGCAATGCCATCGCTGCAAGCAAAGCTGCAAGGCTCAGCACCGCTAAAGCTACTCCGCGGCTGCCGGCAGGCATACCAAACACATCTGCAAGGTAGGGTCCACCCCAGGCATTACGGAACGTCGTACCGGCGGCAAGGGCAATGCACATGGGAATCAAGGTCCACATTGCAGGGACGAGCAGTAGGCGCGCGCTCGAAGCAAGCATCGCAACAGTGCCCTCCTCCTGCGCATCGGCGTGCCCCGCATCCTTAACCTGCGTTGCAACGAGGTAGCAGGCCACGGCCATCAGCACGCCGGCAATGAAGATGGGAGGCCTCCATCCGAACTCATGAACTGCCCATCCAAGCGGAGCCGTTGCACAGAAGGCTCCGACCATGCCTGCAGCATTGGCAAGACTGATGGATGTCGCGAATTTGTGAGGGGGAAGTGCCTCTGAGGCGTAGTGCATCAAGCCCATGAAAATGGGTGCACAGGCCAGGCCCATACCGACCTGCGCAAGCATAGCGGTCGACCCATTGGGAGCAAGGGCAAAGACACCCGCAGAAGCAATTCCCAGCACCAGGAGAAACCGCGTGGGCGCCCCGACTCCGTACTTATCAAACGCAATCCCCACCGGAATTTGTGCGATGCCAAAGGAGACGAAGTAGCACGACGACAGCATCCCGAACCCAGCCGGCGACAGCTGCAGGTCCTGCTGAACCTCGGGCGCCATAACGGCCAAACATGTTCGAAAGAACTGGCTCAAGGTCAGCGCGAAAGTCAGCGCCGCGATGCCTCTGACGGGGGAACGAGTGTCCATGATTGGGTGTGCCCTTGCATGGCAGTCGCCCCGCCGGCAGATACGAGAGAAGGTTGCGAAGAAGTCTATCGAGAACGATTAACCGACGCTCACGCCGGTTGACAACTTCTCGTCCACATAGAGCGTCAGCAGACGCTGGCTCTCTGGCCCAGGCTTGCCCGTTCCGATGGGCTTGTTGTCGATGGAAACGACGGGCAACACCATGCTGATGGAGTCGGTGATGAAGGCCTCGGACGCTTGGAGAGCTTCTTCCAGCGAGAAGCTTCGTTCCTCCGTTTTGAGACCAGCCTTTTGAGCAACATCCAGGATGGAGCCGCGGGTGATGCCGTGAAGCAGGGCGTTGGAGAGCCCCCGCGTGACCAGCGTGCCATCGCGAGTGATGACGTGAAAGTTCGCAGAACCAGATTCCGTGATGAGCCCATCCTCCACAAACAGGGTGTCGTCGAAACCTTCACGGCCCGCTTCAACCTTCGACAGCGAAGAGTAGAGCAACTGGGTGGTCTTGATGTGTCGGTTGGCCCAACGCCCGTCCGGAGTAGAGCGCATGGTGATGCCGGTCTTCCACTTCGGGTTCGACAGGATGGGGCGCAACTGGGTGAAGAGCACCACCGTTGGCTGAAGGTCTTGGCCATACACGAAGCTCCGGTCCTCGGCGCCGCGGGAAATCTGCAAGTAGACCAAGCCGTTGGTCACGTTGTTGCGCCGGGCGATTTCCTTGTGCAGCTCAAGCAGCTTCTTCTCGGTGACCACCTGGGGAATGCCCAACAACTCCAGTGAACGGCTCAAGCGAGCGGCGTGCCGGGCGAAGTCAATCAACTTTCCATCAGCGATGGCGGTCACTTCATAGATGGCATCCGCGAAGATGAAGCCGCGGTCGAAGATGGAAATCTTCGCATCCTCCTCTGGGAGCCATTGGCCATTCACATAGACGGTTCTGCTCATTTCTTTCCTCGTAGTTAACAAAGCCAGGTGGGGCCGGTCAGTGGCCCAGAATCTTGGACAGGAAGTCGCGGCTGCGCTCGCTGCGCGGGTTGTTAAAGAACTCCTCGGGAGTGTTCTGCTCCACGATTTGTCCCTGGTCCATAAAAATCACGCGGTCGGCCACGGCCTTGGCAAAGCCCATCTCGTGCGTCACGCACAGCATCGTGATGCCCTGTTGCGCGAGCTCCGTCATGACGTCCACAACCTCTTTAATCATCTCGGGGTCGAGAGCCGAGGTGGGCTCGTAGAACAGCATAATTTTTGGCTTGAGGCACAGTGCGCGAGCAATGGCCACGCGCTGTTGCTGGCCGCCTGACAACTGCAGCGGGTACTTGGACTGCTGTTCCAGTGACGCAAGCTCGAGCGTCAGTGCGCCGTAACAGCGGACTCCGCTGGCGAGGCTGTCGTGCCGGCATCCGAGCTGGCGGCTCCGCGCGGAAATCGCCAATCTGCAGGGGCGTGCCTGTGCCTTGGTAAACCGCCAGCGCACGACACGGTGCGCCCCGAGGGGACTCGGCATTGGTCAGTCGTTTGGTCGCACGCCTGAACTGCTCCACATGAGCAGACGAAAGCTGAATAGTCATTTGTTAGCTGTTTGGCCCCCATCACACGACGCGCCCACACATCGAGTTGGGGTGACCGAGGTCTAACCAAAACTCATGAATTCACTACGCTGTCGCGAACAACATCGCCGCTGTGGGCGGGCGAGCCGGTGTTTCGGCTCGTGTCCATGTAGTGGACCGATGTCAAAACGCGACTCCTATTGAGGCAGGCTGACTCATATAAGCCGTATAGTTGACGCTTACAAAATGAAACGCCGCGTGCTGATGGGGTAGGTGCAAGAAAGCACCGGTGCGGCGCCAACCGGAGGTAGAGATGAACGACAAGAACAAGTTCTCTGCTGGGGAGCAAGGGCTGGGCTACATCTATCAGCCCAGATTCGCGCTGCTCAAGATACTTCAGCTGCCCGAGTCGACGGCCGTCCTTATAGAGAAGGACGACGACTTGGATTTCATTGATGCCGACGGCAAAAAGAGTCTGGGCTCTCTGAAGCACAAGGCTGAAGGTGAACGCCTCGCAGACCTTGGCGTTGACTTCTGGAAGTCAGTCCGCGTGTGGCTCGCAGCCTATAAACGCGAAAGTCGAATCACTTCAAACCTGAAGTTCTTCCTCTTCACCACGGCCACGATTTCGGAGACGTCTTTCCTCGGACACTTCCGGCCGGGAGCTCCAGCATTGCCGGCTGACCAATCGCTCCTGAAGCTCGCTGAAGACGCACTTGCGGAGACCACATCCGCCCTAATCCTAGGAATCGCGAAAGAGTTCGGTGACCTGCCAGAAAATGAGCGCACCGACTTCCTGTCTAGGATAAGCATCTTCGAGGCAAGCCCCCGAATTGAAGACTTGCCCCCGCTCATCATGGATTTGATGAGAGTCGTGAAAAGAGAAAACCGTCAAGCGGTCTTCGAGCGCCTTGAAGGTTGGTGGAACGACTGCACCATCAAGTTGCTCACACGCGAACGGGACACCGCCATCACAGGCTTCGAAGTCTCGGACAAACTGGCCTCAATCAACAGCGAGTATCAAGAAGACAACCTTCCAATCACTTTCCGGAAGGCAGAGCCGGCCGGGGGCGTTTTGGTCGACACCGACTCACGCATGTTTGTGCGCCAGCTTCGGGAGATTGGCATTGGCTCCGCACGGATACGGAACGCCATCATCGACTACTACCGTGCGTTTGAGCAGCGGTCATCCTGGGCGCGTGAGAGCTTGCTCATTTCCGACGAGATTGAGGACTACGAAGAGCGCTTGGTGGATGAATGGTCCCGCTACAAGGACGTCGTGTTCGAAACCCTTGACGAAACAACTGCCGAAGATTTGCTGCAAGACGCCGGGCGAGAACTCTACAGATGGGCCGACTTGGAGAGCGGAAACATCGCCTCCTTACGCATCCGCGAGCGAGTCTCTGAGCCTTACGTCATTCGGGGAGGCTTCCACATATTGGCAAACTTCATGCCAAAACCAAAGGTTTGGTGGCACCCACGATTTCTGGACCGACTGGATGAAGCCTTGGGAGTTAAGCGTTGAAAGCGTGGAACCACCGCCCTGTAGAAATCCGCAACCTCTTTAACCCAGCGTTCTGCGGCCTACTCTTGCACAGAGCCATCTCGAGCCATGGCGACCTCAGCCACGATGGGATGCCGTTCTCTCTCACGTTTCTCGTGCTGCCCTTGTGCCTGCACAAGGAGACTCGCGAAACGCTGGCCGCGGGCAATCGAAGTCAGTTGCTGCGCGTGATTGAGATGAACCAAGAGGTGCTGGTGAACTTCCCCAAGAGAGCCTCTGACTTGGTCCCGTACACCCTGGAGGCCTTGGGCATGTTGCTGGAGAGGCAATGCATTGAGATAACGGATGCCGGCAGTTTAAGAGCCGTGCCTAACACGGTCCGAAAGTCTGTCACTGGGACAACAGAATCCGTTTCTTGCCAGAAAGTTTCGCGCTTTATTGGGAAAGAGTTCGCACGCATCGATGACCGCGTGACTGTTTACACAACATTGGGAGTCAGGCCTTGAAAATAAAGTCGATACACCTGTACAGCAAGAACGGTGACAGGCGAGACCTACCTTTTCACCTCAATGGGTTGAACGTCATCACCGGCCGGTCATCAACCGGCAAGTCCGCGCTGTCCGACGTCATCGAGTACTGCATGGGCAGGTCGTCCTTCAACGTAGCCGAGGGCGTCATTCGAGACAAGGTTGCCTGGTACTCTGTTCTCTTCCAGTTTGAAAACGAACAGGTTTTCATCGCCAAGCCGTCTCCTCCCCATGGGGGCGAGAGCTGCAGTATCGCGATGTACCGGCGCGGCGTCGCCATTGCAATTCCCGACTTTGACGAACTTCAACAGAATGCAGATGACGATGCAGTGGAGTCGTTGCTTACGCGCTTGCTTGGCATTCCGGAAAATCGCATTGACGTCCCGACCAATAACTCGAGAGCAACTTACGACGCCAACGTAAAGCACACGCTGTACTACCTCTTCCAAAAGCAAACGCTGGTTGCGAACAAAGACATCTTGCTCTATCGGCAAAACGAGCCGTTCCAGCCTCAGGCAATCAAGGACACCCTGCCAATTCTGCTAGGGGTTTCGTCGCAAAATAGGTACGAACTCGAAGCAAAACTCAGAGCTGCCCAACGCGATTTGAAGTTATCCAACAAGCTGTTGGAGCAGGCGAAAAACAACGTTGATACCTCGCAACAAAGAGCTATCAGCCTGTACTCCGAAGCACAGGCGGTCGGCATCCTTGGACAGCGACAGGATTCTGAGTCCCCATCGGAAATCATCGATTCACTGCGCGGCGCGCTTCGCTGGCGCCCCACATCGGTGCCGGACGCAGATACGAGTCGCGTCGGAAGGCTTGAGAGTGAAATCCTGGACCTCCGCAAGGAACGTCGTGACGTCCAAGCAAAGACGGATGCGGCTCAACAATACGCAAAGAAGGCCAACGGGTTCCAGAGCGAGGCCGCGGAGCAGCGCGACAGACTGGCATCCATCAAGGCGTTTCCCAAGAACCCCGCAACCGGCGAGTGGCAGTGGCCGTTCTGCGAGGCCAATCTTTCGATGGAGTCACCGATTGCGACGGTATTGCTGGCAGAGCTGACAACCCTGGACAAGGAGTTGGATATCGTCTTGGGTGAGCGACCGCAGCTCGACGCCTACATCGCCGAAAACGAACAGAAGGTTAGAGACCTTTCAGCGACCATCGGAACCAAAGAAGTAGAGCTTGCCGCTGCGATTTCGGCGAATGAGCTCATCGCCCAGATGGGCTCAAGAAACAATGCTGCTGCGCGCGTCGTTGGCCGGGTGAGCTTGTTCCTGGAAGGACTGACACCTGATTCTGAGCTGGAAAGCCTTCAGGCTGAGAACCGCAGGCTGCAGGCCAAGGTGGCAGATTTAGAGAGCAGGATTGATGCGGACAACAGCCAGGACCGGCTCGATTCGATACTGAACAATATTTCGGCGCAAGTCACCAAGTATGTCGACAAGCTCGAAGGCGAGTTCAAGATATACCCCGCCCGGTTCGACTTGAAAAATCTAACCGTCACCTTCGACAGACTTGAACGCAGCATACCAATGAGCAAGTCTGGCGGTGGTGAAAACCATCTGGCCTACCACTTATCCGCGTTGCTCGCGCTGCATTGGTTCGCAGCCAAGAACGACCGTCCCATCCCGCGCTTCCTGCTGATTGACCAGCCAACGCAGGTCTACTTCCCAACAGTTGAGCTCTACAAGGCTGCAGCCGGCGATGTAGAGAAAACAGAAGAGGATGCCGACATTGTTGCGGTGCGGCGCCTCTTCAGTTTTCTGCTTGAGTTCACCCAAAAGGAGGCTCCGGGCTTCCAAATTATCGTTACCGAGCACGCCAACTTACGAGAGGACTGGTTCCAGGCTGCGCTGGTCGAGGACCCATGGCGCAAACCGCCGGCCCTGGTTCCTGAAGATTGGCCAAACATCAGCTGAGGGAAGAGGCGGCTGGAAAACGAAAAGCGCCCCAAGGGCGCTTTTTTTCATGTGGTTCGCGTGTTCGGTGACTACGCCGTGTGCTGGACACCCTCGTCGGCCTCTGCAGATAGCCAGGACCACGGGGTCCACGCGCTGCACCTGTGGCACGTCACGGACATGGCTGCCAAGCGCGAACTCCTTAAGGCTGATATTGGTTGGGGCACCTTGCCGGACTACATGGCTCAGGAGGCACTGGAGAGCGGAACGCTTGTTCGGCTGCCCCTGGAGGACTAGGAGGGCCATGACACGATGCAGGTATACGCTACCGCGGTCGTTCGTCGAAAAGATGCTGTGGAGGGCCGGCTGCGCGTTGGCTTATCGAGGAGTTTTCGCGCACGGCATAGGGGAGTTCAGCGGAGACCGCAACGACCTTCAGGTCGAGGTCGAAGCGCCCTACAACCCCGCAGAAAGCCATTCGTTCAAGCCGTCAATTGGAATGTGGTGGTCCATCACGAGGGGACATCTTCGCCAGCTTTAATGAAGTCGTAGGTAGAAGCCAAGCCTACGTTGCTCGGAGCCCTGGAAAAAGTCAAACAGCTCTGTATAAGATGGTGACAGCTTCATCGTTCACCTCCGCACCTGCGCCCCTCTTGGCTATGGGTGCCACTCGGGTCGGGACCACTTCGTCGGAAGTTACTTGAGCAGTCAGTATCCTGTGCGAGGACCGCTTTGATAAGTATCAGACTCATTGAAATCGAAAACTACCGTGCCATCAAAAAACTAGTTTGGCGACCCAGCCGGGGGCTGAACTGTCTTATTGGCCCAGGTGACAGCGGAAAGTCCAGCATCCTCGATGCCATTGAGCTTTGCCTGGGCAGCACCGTTCGCCGAACCGTCAACGTCTCGGATTCGGATTTCCATGGACTCGACACCGATGAGCCAATTTCAATCTCATTGACGCTCGGCGGGCTCAACGACGCCTTGCTCGACCTGGACGAGTACGCGTTGTACTTGCGTGGCTTCGATACAAGTTCAGGAACCCTGAATGACGAGCCGAAGAAGGGCCTGGAAACCGTTGTCACCTTGAACGTCTCGGTGGACTCGTATCGCGAGCCGGTCTGGGGATTGACGTCAATCCGTGCGACCGCGCGTGATGAGCGCAAGAAGCTTTCTCTCAAGGAAAGAACACGCCTCCTTTCATCACGCCTCGGCGTATCCAACGTCTCGCAGAACCTAACATGGGGCAAAGGCTCCGTCCTCACGCGGCTGACGGAGGAAGAACTCGATGTCGACTCCGTGTTGATTGACATCGCACGCAATGCCAAGGCGGCATTCGGGGACAGCGCCAATACTCAACTCAAGGTTTCGCTCGACAAAGTGAAAGAGACGGCGAGCAGTTTGGGCGTGCCAACGGGGGGGGCCGTGAGGGCCTCACTGGACACTCAAGGCTTCACGCTGAAGGAGGGAGCCGTAGCATTGCACAACAGCGACGGCGTGCCATTGCGATGTCTAGGCACAGGCTCAGCGAGATTGCTTGTCGCCGGCTTGCAACGAGACGCGACACAGGCGGCTCCCGTTGTCTTGGTCGACGAGGTGGAGTTCGGGTTGGAACCACACCGTCTGACGCGACTGCTGAACGCCCTGGGCTCCAAGCTGGAAGAGCCTATCTCGCAGGTGTTCATAACGACCCACTCGCCAGTGGCGCTGCAGCAGCTCAAAGCCTCCCACCTGCATATTGTCCGCGGTGGTGCGGAAGAGCACGTTGTCAACGCAGCAGGAATGGACGATGACGTTCAAGGCACTCTTCGAAAATCGCCGAGCTCGTTCTTGGCTAAGAAGGTCATCGTGTGTGAAGGAGCGAGCGAACAAGGTCTGCTACGCGGGGTGGACGACTGGAACGTCGGAAAGGGAGGGGACTCCCTGCTTGCAAGAGGCGTGTCGCTACTTGACGCCGGGGGTGGCTCGCCCAAAAGCTGTATCGAGAAAGCAATACTGTTTGCCAAGCTGGGGTATGACGTCGCGGCCTTCATCGACAACGATGTGGCCGTCGAACAGAACGTCACCACGAGGTTCTCGAGTGTCGGCGGCAGATTGTTCACCTGGGAAGACGGGTTTGCATTGGAGGACGCTCTATTCGCCCACGTCCCCGAAGAAAGCATCGACAAGCTAATCGACTTCGCCCTAGAGAATGTGGGTCTCGGCTCAGTGGACGAGAAGATAAAGGAAGAGTTTGGCTCGAAGACAAGTGCCTCAAGCTTGCGCTCGGACGCCGAGGTAATGGGGTATTCTGCCGACGACCGCCAGAAGTTGGGGCGAGCCTCCAGAACCAAGAAAAAGGGCAAGAACGGCGAACCCGGGAAGAAATCCGGCTGGTTCAAAAGCATCGACCGAATGGAGCGTGTTGGACGCGAAATCGTTGGTCCGGCAGTGGCACCCGTTAGAACTCCGCTAACACAGGTAGTGGCCGACATATTCAGGTGGACAAAGGGTGGCAACTGACCTCGACTTGCTTGAAGTGCGTTTGGGCAGCATCGAAGCTGCCGCAGGGTGCGGTAAGACGGAGCTCATTGCGTCGACACTGCGTAGATGCCGGCCGGCCGAAAAGCCTGTGCTCGTCCTGACACACACAAACGCCGGAGCCAACGCGCTACAGCAGCGGCTCTCGAAGCGAGACATACCCTCATCCGTTTACCGCGTCCTCACTATCGATGGATGGGCGATGAGGATGGTTTCGGCGTTTCCTGCGGGCAGCAGCTACGATTTGCCATCAGCAGGGCGGTCGCTCAACTACCCTGCAATACGGCGCGGAGCGGCTCACCTACTTGCTACGGGCAACATTGACCCACTGTTGGCCGCGACGTACTCCCGACTCATCGTCGACGAGTACCAAGACTGCTGCACCGTGCAGCATGAGGTGGTCAGCAGCATCAGCAGAACCCTGCCAACCGTGGTTCTTGGGGACCCCCTGCAGGCCATCTTCGGGCTCAACGGCAGCGTTCTGGTTCGGTGGGACGACGCAGTCGCAAAATTCCCAACCATTGGACCCTTGAACAAACCATGGCGCTGGATAAACGCAGGGGCCCAGCCGCTGGGGGAATGGCTGATGGATATCCGTGCAGACCTGAAAGCAGGAAACCCTATCGACATAGGCAAAGGTCAGCCGGGCGTGCAATGGGTCGAAGCAACTGCGAAGGATGTGCAAGGACGCATGAAAGCGGCGGCATACAAGCACCCCGACGGAGATGGCTCGCTGCTCATCATTGCCGAGGGTAGTGATAAGAAAGGGCAGAAGAATTTCGCAAAGCGCACGCCGGGTGCGTCAACCGTTGAGGCTGTCGACCTCAAGGACTTAACGACATTTGCCGCGACCTACAAGCCCGGTTCGAGTGGCTGCCTGGACCAGCTACTGGCGTTCGGAGCGGACGTGATGACGAAGGTTGACCCTGCGGGAATGCGTATGCGGCTGAAGGCTCTGAGCGGCACTCGCCCGACGACGGAAGCAAGCATTGCAGAGACGGCCGCTCAAGCTTACCTGGCCCAACCGAGTGTTGAAGCGGCGCACCGACTGCTCCGCGCGCTCAGCACAAATACCGGCGCTCGTGTTTACCGCCCGGCTATCTATTACGGTTGCCTGGATGCAATGTCGCGCGTGCTCAAGTCTGGACAGTCGCTCTCCGATGCGGCCGTCTCCGTGCGCGAACTACAACGCCACAAGGTGCGAGTCATGCCGAAGCGAGCCGTTGGAAGTACTTTGCTCCTAAAGGGCTTGGAGGCAGATGTCGCTGTGGTTATGCATCCTGAGAAAATGACTGCCCAGCACCTCTACGTTGCCCTGACCCGCGGTGCCAAGAAGGTGCTGGTGTGTTCGCCAACGCAAATTCTGACCCCGCTGAAAGCGAAGAGTCCTTAGGCCTGTGTTTGCTTAAAGCGCTGTTAGCGCAGCTTCCAGCGACGAGCGAACACCGGCCTTTCCAAGGCCGAGCACAGGATGACTTGCGACTAAGATTGACCTGTGGGCGGCCGGCCAGTTTTCGACTTCATCGTCTATGGCAATCCACCTTTTCGCTTTGCGTCGTTTGGCGTCTCTCACTACCTGGTGACCGCTAGCGACTGCCAAGTAGCCAGCGTGGTCACGCTTCTCATCAAAGGTGGAGCCAATCACTCTCTCCTGCAGCGCCGGCGGGAGCCGAGCAACAGCGTACTCGAAGCCAAACAGAGGCACCCAGTCGGTCAACAGCACCAGCCGACCATCGGGGTGGCGGCTGAGCAAGATGCAAATGTTCAAACAACCATGCGACGCCATCACTGGACTCATCCGAGGCCCCGCAGAGCTCATCCGCACATCTTGTGGATGCAGCACCTGCCGCTTCGAGTACAGAGACTAGGTTGTATGCCGAGCGCAGCACGTTCGGAGTGTGCTTGGGCAGGAATACTCCTCGACCAGCATGGACGACATTGCGAATTCGTAGATTTCGGAGGTTGGAGCGGTGCATCGCCTATCTATCCCCACGGTGTTTGGTCATGGACGACAATTGCGGCTATCTCCTCCATTGTTGGAGACCAACAACATCCTTAAGTCATCTGCGGGCTTGGACCAAGACTATACAAATGCTCAACGCACAAGCGGCCACGAGGCCCATGAATTCAATGGATTGCACAGAGTTTGGCCGGCGAACCTTTTTGGGTGTTCCCTTCAACATCGCCAGCTACGCATTGCTGACCCACATGCTGGCCCAGCAATGCGACCTGCAGGTGGGTGACTTCGTCTGGACCGGCGGCGACTGCCATATCTACAACAACCATTTCGCCCAGGTCGAGACCCAGCTGGCGCGCCAGCCCTTCGCCTACCCGACGCTGCAGATCAAGCGCCGGCCCGACTCCATCTTCGGCTACGAGTACGAGGACTTCGAGGTCGTCGGCTACCAGCACCACGAGCCCATCAAGGCCCCCGTGGCCGTCTGAGGCTGCAGAAAGACCCGCCCGATGGCCATCCATCTCATCTACGCACGCGCCGCCAACGGCGTCATCGGCAAGGACAATGCCATGCCCTGGCACCTGCCCGAGGACCTGGCGCACTTCAAGCAATTGACCCAGGGCTCGGCCGTGGTCATGGGCCGCAAGACCTGGGACTCGCTGCCGGCCCGCTTCAGGCCGCTGCCCGGGCGCACCAACATCGTCGTCACGCGACAGGCGGACTGGGCGCCCGAGCCGGCCGCCCCCGGCGTGCTGCATGCCACCAGCCTGGAGCAGGCCATGGAACTGGGCCGCCAGGCATCGGCCGACGTCTGGGTCATGGGTGGTGCCCAGATCTATGCCCAGGCCCTGCCGCTGGCCAACAGCATCGAGGTGACCGAGATAGAGCGCGACTACGAAGGCGATGCCTTCGCCCCCACGCTCGGCCCCGAGTGGCAGGAAGCGTCACGCAGCCGCCATGTGGCCGCCAACGGGCTGCCCTACAGCTTTGTGCGCCTGCAACGACGCTGACATACCCCTGTCGCACACGGGGCTGGCGGGCTCGGCGGGTCTGTGCAAATAATGTCGTTTTTCCACGCCTTCGCCGTCTTTCGCGCCTCTTCGCCATGAGCCTCGTCCAGCCCTTGCCCCCCGGTCCGCTCGACATCGTCGGCGACATCCATGGAGAGTCCGAGGCGCTGGACCAGCTGCTGGGGCACCTGGGCTACGACGCGCTGGGCCGCCATCCCCAGGGTCGGCGCCTGGTCTTCGTCGGCGACTTCTGCGACCGGGGGCCCGACAGCCCGGGCGTGCTCGCCCGCGTCGTGCCCATGCTGGAGTCGGGCCATGCGCTGGCCGTGCTCGGCAACCATGAAATCAACCTGCTGCGCGAGGATGCCAAGGACGGCTCCGGCTGGTTCTTCGACAGCCGCGTGGCCTCCGATACGCCCAAGTACGCGCCGTTCGCGCGCATGCCGCTGTGCGATATCCCTGACACCCTGGCCCTGCTGGAAAGCCTGCCCATCGCCATGGAGCGCGAGGACCTGCGCGTGGTCCATGCGGCCTGGCGCCCGCAGCAGATCGCCATGGCGCGCGAGCTGCCGCTGGGCAGCGCACGCAGCGCCTACGACCACTACGAGGCCCTGGCCGCCCAGCAGGCCCAGGTCAACAAGGTGGCCGAACGCATGCGTGCCGAACGCCAGCAATGGCCGCATGACCTGGAAGACCGCAACTGGCTGCCGCCCTTCCTGCCCGCGCACAGCGAGAGCGAACTGGCCAAGGCCATGGTCAATCCGCTGAAGGTGCTGACCTCGGGCGTGGAGCGCGAATGCCGCAATCCCTTCTACGCGGGCGGCAAGTGGCGCTTCGTCGAGCGCGTGGCCTGGTGGAACGAATATGAGGATGCCCAGGCCGTGGTCGTGGGCCACTACTGGCGGCGCCTGAACCGGGGCGGCCCGTCCTTCCATGGCGCGCAGGCCGAGAACCTGTTCGGCCAGACCGGTCCGCTGTCCTGGCACGGCCGGCGCGGCAATGTGTTCTGCGTGGACTACTCGGTCGGCGGCCGCTGGAATGCCCGCCTGGCGGGCGAAGACCCGCAGCAGCGCTTCAAGCTTGCCGCCATGCGCTGGCCCGAGCGCCGCCTGGTCTTCGACGACGGTGCCCAGGCGGACAGCGAGGAGTTTGGCGTTGCGGCGGCCGCTGCCGCATAACACGCGCTAGATCCGCGGCGCGTAGCGCAGCGTCAGCAACAGCGACCTGGGTGCACCGTAGTAGTTGTTGCCCGACACCGTGTTGTAAGAAGGCACGTAGTAGCGCTTGTCCAGCAGGTTGCTGACGTTGAGCGCCACGCTCAGCTCGGGCGAGACCTGGTAGGCCACGCGTGCATTCCACAGCGCAAAGCCTGCCAGGCGGAAGGCTCGGTCGGAGCTGAGGGTGTCGGTCTGCGCATTCACGCCCGCGCCCACCGTCCAGCGGCCCAGCTCGCCCGGCAGGCGGTAGCTGCCCCACAGGCGCAGCATGTGCCGGGGCGTCCAGGTGTTGAAGATCTGG
>NZ_JAELTK010000010.1:0-101451 GCF_016428765.1 Delftia sp. ASV31 | reverse complement strand
ATGCAGGGCGCGGTGGACTTCGCCGTGCGCGTGATGACCGAGCCGCCCGAAAGCCTGGTGGCCTGCAAGCTCGGTGACGTGCTCTACGAGGCCTGCGCCACGCCGCAGTTTCTGGCTGCGCATGGCCATCCCGACTCGCTGCTGGCGCTCAAGCGCGTGCCGCTGATCACCTCGGCGCTCACGGGCCAGAAGCTGCGCACGGCGGGCATGAACGGCGCCCGGCCCACCGAGCTGCGCATACGCCCGCGCCTGATGTCGCCCAACTTCCATTTCCTGCGCGATGCCGTGCTGCAGGGCCTGGGCGTGGCCGTGGTGCCGCGCTACATGGTGGCGGCCGAACTGGCCAGCGGCGCGCTTGAGCGCCTGCCGCTGCCGCCCGGCAGCCTGGACTTTCTGGCCACGCGCCAGTACCTGCTGTACATGCCGTCCCACTACCAGACGCGGGCCATCACCACGCTGATCGACTTCCTGCGCGAGAAGGCCGCGGCGGAGGGACTCAGAGGCTGAAGATTTTCCCGGGGTTCAGGATGTTCTTCGGGTCCAGCGCCTGCTTGATGGAGCGCATCATCTGCACCGCGCCGTCGCCGGCTTCCTCGCGCAGGAAGTCCATCTTGTGGATGCCCACGCCGTGCTCGCCCGTGCAGGTGCCGCCCAGCGCAATGGAGCGCGACACCAGCTGGTGGTTGAGCTGCTCGGCGCGCGAGCGCTCGTCCTTGTTGTCCGGGTCGATCAGGTAGCCGAAGTGGAAGTTGCCGTCGCCCACGTGGCCGACGAGGAAGTAGGGAATGCCGCTGTCATCGGCCTCGCGCACCGAGTCCAGCAGCGCATCGGCCAGGCGGCTGATGGGCACGCAGGCGTCGGTGGTGATGCAGCGGCAGCCGGGGCGGCTGGAGACAGCCGCGAAATAGGCGTTGTGGCGGGCCGTGAACAACCGCGTGCGGTCCTCGGGACGCTCGGCCCATTCGAAGGCATTGCCGCCGAACTCGCCCGCGATGTCCTGCACCATCTCGGCCTGCTCCTTCACGCCCGTGGGCGAGCCGTGGAACTCCATCAGCAGCATGGGCTCCTCGCGCAGCGTGAGCTTGCTGTAGGCGTTGACCATGCGCACCGAGTTCACGTCCACCAGCTCCACGCGGGCAATCGGCACGCCCATCTGGATGGTCTGGATGACCGTGCGCACGGCGGCCTCGATGCTGGGGAAGGAGCAGATGGCCGCGCTCACGGCCTCGGGCAGCGGGTACAGGCGCACCGTGATCTCGGTGACCACGCCCAGCGTGCCTTCGCTGCCCACGATCAGGCGCGTGAGGTCATAGCCCGCGCTGCTTTTCTTGGCGCGCGTGCCGGTGCGCATCAGCTCGCCGCTGGCCGTGACCAGTTCCAAAGCCAGCACGTTCTCGCGCATGGTGCCGTAGCGCACGGCATTGGTGCCGCTGGCGCGCGTGGCGGTCATGCCGCCGATGGAGGCATCTGCGCCAGGATCGATGGGGAAGAAGAAGCCCGTGTCCTTGATGGCATCGTTGAGCTGCTTGCGCGTGATGCCGGGCTGCACGGTGACCGTCAGGTCCTCGGCGTTGACCGAGAGAATGCGGTTCATGCGGCTCAGGTCCAGGCTGATGCCGCCCTCGACGGCCAGCAGATGGCCTTCGAGCGAGGAGCCAGCGCCGTAGGGGATGACCGGCACGGCATGCTGGTCGGCCAGCTTCAGCGCGTCCTGCACGTCCTGCGTGCTTTCGGCAAAGACCACGGCCGCAGGCGGGGGCGCCTGGATGGCGCCCTCGTCGCGGCCGTGCTGTTCGCGCACCGCCAAAGCCGTGGAGCACTGGGCGCCGAAACGCTGGGCCAGGGCTTGGAGAAAGGCTTCGGGGATGGGGCGCTGAGCGAAGTCAGGCTGCAGGCGGACGGGGGCGACAGGGGCGTTCATCGGTGTTCTCCAGGGGGAACTGGAAAGAATACCACCGGCCCTGCCGCCCAACCGTGTGGGTCAGCCGCCAAGCATCCGGGTGTCAGCGCGGCTGGACAGCCTTGCTGAATTCATCGCGCGACAGCGATCCGTTCTTGTCGGCATCGATCTGGGCGAAATTGCTGCTCACGGCGGGCAGGGCCTCGGCCTCCTTCTTGCTCAGCTTGCCGTCCCGGTTGGTGTCGGCGCGATCAAATGCGGCCTGGACGTCGTTGGCACCAGCCGGGGCGGGGGCACTTTGCACGCCAGCGGCAGGTCCCATCTGGGCGGCGGAAGATGCGGGCGCGGCAGGCGCCTGTGTCTGCGCCATGGCAGCAACGCTGCCCAGCGAAATGGCCGCGAACAACATCACGCTGCGGATTTCAAAACCGGAGACTTTGCGCAGTTGAGAGGTCATGTGTCGAACTCCTTGTCGAAAGTGGAACATGACTGCATTCCACCTGTTGCAGCGCAGCAGGGCCAGCACTTTTGCCGGCTGTTGCCTGCTACAACATTTGCGTGCCGCCTGTAACGCACAATTGGGTGTTGGGCCGTTACGGGTCCGGCTTTCCACCCCCGCACCGCCAAGGAGAACGCCCATGGGCAACCGTTTGACACAGATCGCCACGCGCACCGGAGACGACGGCAGCACGGGCCTGGGCGACAACACGCGCGTCTCCAAGAACAGCGGCCGCCCGCACGCCATGGGCGATGTGGACGAGCTCAATTCCCACATCGGCCTGCTGCTGTGCGAGGCCCTGCCCGACGACGTGCGCGAACTGCTGGTCGATGTGCAGCACCAGCTGTTCAACCTCGGTGGCGAGCTGTCCATTCCCGGCTATGAACTGCTCAAGGACGACGCCCTGCTGCAGCTCGATGAAGCGCTGGCCCACTACAACGCGCAGCTGCCCCGGCTGCAGGAATTCATCCTGCCGGCGGGCAGCCGCGCCGCGGCCCAGGCCCATGTCTGCCGCACCGTGGCACGCCGCGCCGAGCGCATGGTGGTGGCGCTGGAGCAGGGCGAGGCCATGCGGCCCGCGCCGCGCCAGTACCTGAACCGCCTGTCCGACCTGCTGTTCGTGCTGGCGCGCGTGCTCAACCGCATGGATGGCGGCGACGACGTCTACTGGAAGAGCGAGCGGATGGCCCGCGCGCAGTCCGCCGAAGAGTGAACCCGCGCTGAACCTGCGCTAATCCCGCGTTTAGGACGGCCCATGCGCCTGCGCCACATCGAGGTCTTCAATGCCGTCATGCAGACCGGCAGCGTCAGCGCTGCCGCACGGCTGATCAACATCACCCAGCCGGCCGTCAGCCGCACCCTGCAGCACGCGGAGCTGCAGCTGGGCTTTGCGCTGTTCCAGCGCGCACGCGGCCGGCTCACGCCCACCAATGAGGCGCTGGCGCTGTTCCCCCACATCGAGAAGCTGTTCGAGCAGCTCGACGAGGTCCAGCGCCTGGCCGACAACCTGCGCCATGGCCAGGCCGCGGACCGGCTCACCGTGCTCACCGTCTTCGCGCTCAGCCGCGAGGTGCTGCCTCGCGCCGTGGCCGGCTTTCGGCGTCGCCACCCCCAGGTGCAGGTCCATGTGCAGGCACTGCACACCCCCCAGGTGGTCTCGGCCCTGCTGCTGCAGGAGGCCGACGTGGGCTTCGTCATCAGCTCCGTGGGCCAGCCCGCGCTGGAGCATGAACTGCTGGCCGAGGTGGACATGTTCTGCGTGCTGCCCAAGGGCTTGCTGCCGCCCTCGCGCGTGCGCGAAGAGGGGATGGAGCTCAAGGACCTGGCCGAGCTGCCCGTGGTCGCTCTCGATGCACGCGACCCGCTGGGCATGCGCCTGGGCCAGGCCTGCCGCGAGCACGGCGTGGGTCTGTCGCCCGTGGTCACCGTGCAGACCTACCACGCGGCCCTGTCCATGGCCGAGTACGGCCTGGGCGCCGCCATCATGGACGGCTGCACCGCCCTGGCCGCCGACCGCCGCAAGGTCCATGTCGTGCCCCTGCTGCCGCGCATCACGGTGGGTGTGAATGCACTCAGCCTGCCCCAGCGGCCGGGGTCCGTGCTGGCGCGGGCAATGACCGAGGAAATGCGCAAGGCCTTGCGCGAGTTGCTGGCTGGTTGAGGCCTGCGGGTTTCAGGCCTGCTCCATCTGCCCCACCAGCCTCTGCGCCGACCCGAACGCCAGCGTCAGCCCCAGCGCGCCGTGCCCCGTCTGCAGCCACAGGTTGCGCGGACCGCCGCGCTGGCGGCCGGTGAGGGGCAGGCCGGTGGGTGTGGCGGGTCGCATGCCGGTCCAGGGGTGCAGGTCGCCGTCCAGCGGCAGGTCGGCGAAGACCTCCTGCGTGCAGCGGCGCAGGCTGGCGATGCGGCGCGGGTCGGTGCCTGTGTCGTGGCCCACGATCTCCACCATGCCGGCCACGCGCAGGCGTTCGCCGATGCGTGCGAAGACGACCTTGCGTGCGGTGTCGGTGACGCTGACCCGGGGTGCGGCGTGCGGCAGTTGCGCGGCGGCATCGGCGGTGATGCTGTAGCCCTTGAGCGGGTAGACGGGAATGCGCAGGCCCAGCTGGCGCGCGTGGACCGCGCTTTCCCAGCCGCTGGCCAGCACGTAGTGGTCGGCGCGCAGCGGCAGCGGGCCTGCGGCGGTGCGCAGGCCGGTAATGGCGTCGCCTTCGCGCTCGAAGCCCTGCAGCTCCACGCCGTAGCGCAGTTCGGCGCCGCGTGCGGTGAGCCGGGCGGCCAGTTGCTCGCACAGCAGGCGGCAGTCGGCGGCGGCCTCGCTGGGCGTGTGCACGGCGCCTGCAATACGTTGCGCGTAGCGGGCGAGCGCGGGTTCGATGCGCGCCACTTCGGCGGCGTTGACGATGCGCTGCGGCGCACCGCCCAGGCCCGCTTGCAGTGCCACCTGCTGCGCGGCGGCATCCAGCGCCTGCTGGGTGGGGTAGAGCACCAGCTTGCCCGGCGTGTGCAGGTCGCAGGCCAGTGCCTCGTCGGCCTGGAGCGACTCGAAGGCCTGGCGGCTTTCGGCGGCCAGGGCCAGCAGGGCGCGCGTGCCTTCGGCCGAGGCATGGGCATTGCAGGCGCCCAGAAAGCGCAGTCCCCAGGCCCATTGCGCGGGGTCGGCGCGCAGGCGGAAGGCCAGCGGCGAATCCTTTTCCAGCAGCAGGCGGGGCAGCATCTTCCAGATGCCGGGATCGGCCAGCGGCTGCACGTAGGAATAGCTCAGCTGCGCGCCATTGCCGCCGCTGGCGCCCTGGGCGGGGCCCGGTGCGCGGTCCAGCACGGTGATGCGGTGGCCGGCCTGCTGCAGCGCCCAGGCCGTTGCCAGGCCGACGATGCCGGCGCCCACGATGCAGACATGCATTGATCGTTTCTCCATGCAGCCGCACTGTAGGCCGCGCGCGGCAGGCTGGGCCATGGCATTTAGCACAGGGGGTATGCATGCAGGTTATGGCTGCGGGCCGCTGCCCAGTGCAGGGGGACCGCCCATAACCGGCGGGCATGGGTCGGCCCGATATTGTCATTCCGCAAAGGCCGCCGCCCTTCCTACACTGGCCGCACATCCACCAAAGACGAGGAGACAAGCATGCAACTTCACACCACCGCGCTGTGCGCGGCCCTGGCCCTGGGAGGCCTGGCTGCGGCCCATGCCGACACGCTGGCCAAGGTGCGCGACAGCGGCCGCATCACGCTGGCCTACCGCGAGTCCTCCGTGCCCTTCAGCTACCTGGACAACGGCAAGCCCATCGGCATGACGGTGGAGATGTCCCAGGCCGTGGCCGAGGCCGTGAAGAAGGCGGTGAACCGGCCCGATCTCAAGGTGCAGTGGCAGGCCGTGACCTCGCAGAACCGCATGCCGCTGCTGGCCAACGGCACCATCGACCTGGAATGCGGCTCGACCACCAACAACACGGTGCGCGGCAAGGAGGTGGCCTTTGCCATCAACCATTTCTACACGGGCACGCGGCTGCTGGTGAAGAAGAGCTCGGGCATCAAAAACTACGCCGACCTCAAGGACAAGACCGTGGCCATCACCACGGGAACCACCAACCTGCAGGTGCTGCGCAAGGCCAATGCCGACAAGGCCTGGGGCATGAACATCGTCATGGCCAAGGACCATGCGGACGGCTTCCTGCTGGTGGAGAACGACCGCGCCGCGGCCTTCGGCATGGACGACATCCTGCTCTTCGGCCTGATCCCCACGGCCAAGAACCCCGGGGACTTCGAGGTGGTGGCCGACTCGCTGCAGGTCGAGCCCTATGCCTGCATGCTGCGCAAGGACGATGCCCAGTTCAAGCAGCTGGTCGATGGCGTGATCGGCGACATGATGAAGTCGGGCGCGTTCGCCAGGCTCTATGACAAGTGGTTCATGCAGCCCATTGCCCCGAGGAACGTGGCCCTGGGCCTGCCGATGAGCGAGCAATTGCAGAAAAACCTGCAGGACCTCAGCGACAAACCCGCTTTTTGATTTCGGATCGCAGCATGCAGCAGCAGCTTCAGCCCCCGCGCGCGGTGGGCATTCTCGGGGGCATGGGCCCGGCCGCAGGCGCGGATTTCGTGCGCCTGTTCGTGCAGGCCTGCACGGCGCACCTGCAGCAGCAGGGCCTGCCCGTGCATGACCAGGCCTATCCCGAGCACTGGCTGGTGCAATTGCCCATGCCCGACCGCAGCGCCGCGCTGCGGGCGGACCCGCAGTCGCCCACGGGGCCGGCCCAGCACCTGCTGCAGGGCGTGGGCCGCATGGCGGCGCTGGGGGTGCGCAGCGTGGCCCTGGCCTGCAACACGGCCCATGCCTGGCATGGGCAGCTGCAGGCGCTGTTTCCGCAGCTGCATGTGCTGCACATCGCGCGCCAGGCTGCCCTGCACCTGCAGGCCGGCGGCGCGCAGCAGGCCATCGTGCTGGCCACGCAGGGCACCTATGGCAGCGGCCTGTACGACGCGGCGCTGAGGGAGTGCGGCATCACCGCGCTGCAGCCCGATGCGCAGGGCCGCGCGCGGCTCATGCAGGGCATCTACGACGGCGTCAAGCAGGGCGACATGGACCTGGCCGCGCGCTGCTTCGGCGAGGTGCTGGCGCCGCTGCTGCAGCGCCATGGCGATGTGCCCGTGATCATGGGCTGCACCGAGATCCCGCTGGCCCTGCCGCAGTCGCCGCTGGCGCGCGGCGCCGGGCTGGTGGACCCGGCCTGGATCCTGGCCCAGGCCCTGGCCGACGATGCCTATGGACAGGTCCGAACTCCAGCGCATTAGTTTTTAAGGTGTTGCGCGCCATTCAATAGCTGCCTAGGAACCTGGCGCGGCTCAACTCAGGGACACCGAGGAAGGGCCGCCCCGCACCGAGGGTGTCGTCCCCCTTCGGGGGGAAGGCGCGAAGCGACTCAGGGGGGGTCAATAAGTCTCGAGGTGCAGCCGGCCTTCGCGCTTGAGGCGCGCGCCGACCTGTTCCCAGTCCAGTCCCGATTGCTGCGCCACGTCGCGCAGTGCCAGCACCACGCCTTCCTCCATGCTCTTGATTCCGCAGACGTAGAAGTGCGCGTTGTCGTCGCGCAGCAGGGCCGCCAGGTCGGCCGCACGTTCGCGCAGCAGATCCTGCACGTAGCGCCGGGGCTGGCCGGCCACGCGCGAGAAGGCCAGGTTGTTGTCGATGAAGTCGCGCGGCAGGCTTTGCAGCGGGCCGAAGTAGGGCAGCTCCTGCGGCGTGCGTGCGCCGAAGAACAGCATGAGCTTGCCGCCCTCGAATTTGCCGCTCTTGCGCAGCCGCCTGCGCCATTCGGTCATGGCGCGCATGGGGGCGCTGCCCGTGCCCGTGCAGATCATCACGATGTGCGAGCGGGGATGGTTGGGCATCAGGAACGACTGGCCGAACGGGCCTATGACCTGGACCCTGTCGCCGATGCGTGCGTCGCACAGGTAGTTGCTGGCCACGCCGCGCACGGGGCGGCCCTGGTGGTCCTGGGTGACGCGTTTCACGGTCAGCGCCAGGTTGTTGTAGCCGGGCCGCTCGCCATTGCGCGCACTGGCCACCGAGTACTGGCGCGCCACATGCGGGCGGCCCTGGGCATCGGTGCCGGGCGCGATGACGGCGATGGACTGGCCTTCGAGCACGGGGAACGGCTGGCTGCCGAAGTCCAGCACGATGTGGTGGGTCTCGCTGTCGAAGCCCGCCTCCGTGCAGTTGAGGTTGCCGACCACGGTGGCCGTGACGGGGCTCCTGGGGCCATGCAGGTTGGTGTACGGATGGGCGGCTGACCAGGGCGGCACGGTGGCGCCGTAGCTGGCGCTGCGCAACACCTGGGTATCGGCCTGGTCATCGGGCCGGGCCGCATCCGCACCGCGCGTGGCGGCCGCCGCGATCACGGCCTGGGCCTGGCTCAGGTCCTCGGCGGCGGGCGCGTCCACTGTGTCCTGTGCCTGGGCCCGTGCCTGGACCAGCGCCTCAGGCGGCAGCTCCTCGGGCAGCTCGTCCCAGAGCAGCTGCTCGGCCACGGGATAGGCGCTCGCCAGCGGCACCTTGCGCCAATTGTCGATGGCGCCCGTGGGGCAGGGCGAGACGCAGTCCATGCAGCCGTTGCACTGCTCGGCCAGGACCACGTAGTTGCGGTCATCGTGCGTGATGGCGCCCACGGGGCAGGTCGCCTCGCAGGTGTTGCAGCGAATGCAGATCTCCGGGTCTATCAGGTGCTGCGTGAGGATGCCGTGTTCTACCAAGGCGACTGTCATGGGCGACTCCCTGCTGGCGCGGCGCTTCAGTTGAAGCGCACGTATTCGAAATCCACGGGCTGGCGGTTGATGCCCATGACCGGCGGCGCGATCCAGCCCGCGAACTGGCCCGGCTCCACGCAGCGGCCCATGAGCGAGGCGACGAAGGCGCGGTCGGCGTCCGTGGGCAGCCATTCGGCCTCGCGCATGCGCCATTCCTGCTCGCTGACCACGCGGCCGTCGGGGCTCATGCGCACGCCGGCCAGCGCGCCGATCTGGCGGTTGAAGGCCTTGTGCGGCACGGTGAGGCGGAAGTCGATGCCGGCCTTTTCCATGACCTTGTTCCAGCGGCCCACGCCCGCGTTGGAGTCCTTGATGTAGTCGTCGCGCAGCACCTCGTTGAGCGCGTTGAGCATGGGCACTTCCTTTTCCTGCAGCCTGCCGTCCACCACTTCCAGCACCTTGTAGTGCTGGTCGTGCAGGCGGTGGTCGTCCGCGCGCTTGCCTTCCTCGTAGCGGCCCTTGAGGCCGCTGCTGTAGAAGGTGGCGGCATTGCTGGACTGGTCGGCGCCGAACAGGTCGATGGTCACGCTGTAGTGGAAGTTCAGGTAGCGCTGCAGCGTGGGCAGGTCGATCACGCCGGCCGCGCGCAGGCGGCCCACGTCGTCGGTGCGCAGCTCGTTCATGACCTGGCAGGTGCGCTGCAGCACGCGCGAGACGCCGGACTCGCCCACGAACATGTGGTGGGCCTCCTCGGTCAGCATGAACTTGGTGGTGCGCGCCAGCGGGTCGAAGGCGCTTTCGGCCAGCGCGGCCAGCTGGAACTTGCCGTCGCGGTCGGTGAAGTAGGTGAACATGAAGAAGGACAGCCAGTCGGGCGTCTTCTCGTTGAAGGCGCCCAGGATGCGCGGGTTGTTCTCGTCGCCGGACTGGCGCTCCAGCAGGGCCTCGGCCTCCTCGCGGCCGTCGCGGCCGAAATGCTTGTGCAGCAGGTAGACCATGGCCCACAGGTGGCGGCCTTCCTCCACGTTGACCTGGAACAGGTTGCGCAGGTCGTACATGGACGGCGCGGTCAGGCCCAGGTGGCGCTGCTGCTCCACCGAGGCGGGCTCGGTATCGCCCTGGGTGACGATGATGCGGCGCAGGTTGGCGCGGTGCTCGCCGGGCACGTCCTGCCAGGCCTTCTCGCCCGCGTGGTCGCCGAAGTGCACCTTGCGGTCGGCCTCGGCCGGGTTCAGGAAGATGCCCCAGCGGTAGTCGCGCATCTTCACGTGGCCGAACTGGGCCCAGCCCTGGGGGTCCACGCTGATGGCGGTGCGCAGGTAGACGTCGTAGTCGGTGGAGCCTTCGGGGCCCACGTCGCCCCACCAGTTCAGGAAGTTGGGCTGCCAGCTCTCCAGCGCGCGCTGAAGGGTGCGGTCTTCGCCGAGGTTGACGTTGTTGGGGATCTTCTCGCTGTAGTTGATGGCGCTCATGGTGGGGTCTCCGTGGATGTTTCGGGGCGTGCCTGCGGTCAGACGCGGTTGAAGTCGAAGCCGGCCTTCTGGCCCGTGCCGTAGAGCTTGAGAGCGCCCTTGTCGCCCACGGCATTGGGGCGGTTGAAGATCCAGTTCTGCCAGGCCGACAGGCGCCCGAAGATGCGCGTGACCATGTTCTCGCGGCTGGCAAAGCGCAGGTTGGCCTCCAGGCCCGTGAGTGCATCGGGCGACATGGCGGCGCGCTCTTCCATGGCGATGCGGATCTCGTCGTCCCAGTCGATGTCGTCGGGCGCGGCCGTGACCAGGCCCAGGGCCAGGGCCTGGTCGCCGTCCAGCGCGCGGCCCGTGGCGGCGCGCGCGGCCTCCAGCGGCGCGGCCTCCTCGTAGAAGCGGCGCTGCAGGCGCGACTGGTCGTTGACCAGGGGCAGCAGGCCGAAATTGAATTCGTCCAGCTGGATGCGCGGGGCGCGCTCGGTGTCATCGGGCAGCACCAGCATGTAGGCGCGGTCGGCCGCGAAGGCCAGCTCGGCCAGCATGCCCACGAAGCAGGAGCCGGGCTCGATCAGCGCGAACAGCGTGCGCGAGGACACATCCAGCCGCGCAAAGCTGCGGCGCAGCAGGCCCAGCGTCTCGCGCGCCAGCCAGTGGTCCTGGTGGGCCAGCAGGGCTGCGTCTGCGGCCAGCACGGCGGCGGCATCGCCTTCGGTCTTGAGCAGCCAGGTGCCCACGTCCAGCTCATTGGTGCGCAGGTGCAGGATGGCGTCGTCCAGCTCGCGGCCCATGGCCAGCGGCCACCAGGCGTCGCCGGCCTGCTCGATGGCTTCGATGGTGGCCGGCTGCGGGCCTTGCCCAAGCGTGGGCGCCTTCACGGTCAGCGTGGCGCTGCGGCGCGCGCGGTCGATCTGCACGCTGACATGGCGGTAGTGCAGCGCGTCGTCCGTGGCTTCGCGTTCCAGGCGCGTGAGCGTGATGCCCTGCGCATTGGCGGGGCGCGTGCTGCCCTCGGCCAGGCGCTGCGCGCGCTGGGCCACCACGGCCTCGAACTGCGCGGGCTTGGCCACGGCATCGACCAGGCGCCAGTCCACGGCGCGCTGGCCGCGCACGCCTTCCACGCTGGTGCAGAAGATGTCGGCCAGGTCATGGCGCACATGGCGCTTGTCGGTCACGCGCGTGAGGCCACCCGTGCCGGGCAGCACGCCCAGCAGCGGCACCTCGGGCAGGGAGACGGAGGAGGAGCGGTCATCGATCAGCACGATGTCGTCGCAGGCCAGGGCCAGCTCGTAGCCGCCGCCCGCGCAGGCCCCGTTGACGGCGGCCAGGAACTTCAGGCCCGAGTGGCGCGAACTGTCCTCGATGCCGTTGCGCGTCTCGTTCGTGAACTTGCAGAAGTTCACCTTCCAGGCATGGCTGGACACGCCCAGCATGAAGATGTTGGCGCCCGAGCAGAAGATGCGGTCGCGCCCGCTGGTGACGATGACGGTGCGCACCTGCGGATGCTCGAAGCGGATGCGATTGAGCGCGTCGTGCAGCTCGATGTCCACGCCCAGGTCGTAGCTGTTGAGCTTGAGCTTGTAGCCGGGCCGTATGCCGCCGTCCTCGGCGATGTTCAGCTGCATGCGGGCGATGGCGCCCTCGACGGTGAACGACCAGTGGCGGTACTGGGCGGGCTCGGTGCGGTAATCGACAGTGGGGCTGGACGGGTGCATGGACGGCCTCTTGGATGAAAAATAGTGCAGTCGCAGATACGGTGCAGGCACAATTATGCAGATTCATTCAAAAAATGCACGCAACAACACGCACGATAGTGCGTGTTTTGTTGATATCCAGGGTAAACCCCAGCAGTGCAGGCGAAAAAAATCCAGGCCTGGGACCTGGATGCCGTGGGTTGCTGCCGCCGTCTCAGCGTGCGGGCAGGAACAGTGCCTTCAACTGGTCGAAGCTCTGCTCCAGCGTCTGGCCGCTGGTATCCACCACGTGGTCGGCCTTGGCGTAGAAGCCGGCGCGGCCTTCGAGGATGCTGCGCAGATCGTCCATGGCCTCGGGATTGGCGGCCATGGGGCGGGTGTCGCCCTGGGCCACGACGCGGGCCATGTGCTCCTCGGGCTGGGCCTTGAGCCAGACCGTGGTGCAGTGCGACAGCAGCTCGTTGAAGGTGGCCGGGTCGGAGACGATGCCGCCCGGCGTGGCGATGACCACGTCGCTGTAGATCTGCACGGCCTCCTCCAGCGCGCGGCGCTCGTAGCGGCGGTAGGCGTTGGCGCCGTACAGGTCGTGGATGGCGCGCACGCTGCAGCCGGCAATGCGCTCGATTTCCTGGTTGAGTTCGAGGAAGGGCACGCCCAGCTGCTCGGCCAGCATGCGGCCCAGTGTGGACTTGCCCGCGCCGCGCAGTCCGATCAGGGCGATGCGCGTGTGGCGCTGGCGGTCGCTGGGCGCCGTGCCCAGCAGCTCGCCTGCGGCCAGGCGCACGCGGCGCAGGTCCTCTTCATTGCGGCCTTCCAGCAGTTCGCGGATCAGCAGCCATTCGGCGCTGGTGGTGGTCACGTCGCCCAGCAGCTCGGCCATGGAGCATTGCAGGGCCTGTGCAATATGGTGCAGGACCAGCACCGACACATTGCCCGTGCCGTATTCGAGGTTGGCTAGGTGGCGCTCCGAGACATCGGCCGCCGCCGCCAGGGCGCGCCGCGTCATGCCCCGGCGCGAGCGCAGGCTGCGCACACGCTCGCCCAGCGCCTGCAGCACCTGGTTCCTGGGGGCTTCTGAGAGGGAATCCGCCGCCCCGGCGGACTGGGCTGCCGTCTCGAACTGGTCCATAGAGTTTCCTTGAAGAGGGCGTGAATGATAAACAGTCGGGGTTAACACCAGCCATGCAATATAGTGCTTGACGCTCGGTGGTGTTCTAACTATCTTTCTGATGCACGCACAATATTGCATGTTGTGCGGAAGATCACAAGTCGGGCCGGATGCCCGATGTCGAAGGAGACCCCGATGATCGACTTCACCCAGCCCTTCAATTTCGCCGCGCACCTGTTCGCGCTCAATGAGGGGCGGCCCGGCAAGATCGCCTACATCGACGACCACGGCACGCTGAGCTACGGCCAGCTGCAGCAGCAGGCGCAGCGCATGGCCAGCGGCCTGCTGGCGGCGGGCATCCACCGCGAGGAGCGCGTGCTGCTGCTCATGCACGACCGCCATGAATGGGCCGTGGCCTTTCTGGGCGCGCTGTATGCGGGCGTGGTGCCGGTGGCGGTGAACACCTTGCTCACGGCCGACGACTACGCCTACATGCTGGGCCACAGCCGCGCCCAGGCCGTGCTGACCTGCGATGCGCTGCTGCCCCTGCTGCGCCAGGCGCTGGACCGGGCGCCCAACGAGGTGCGCCATGTCTGGGTGGCCGGCGACGAAGAGGCGGCTCGCGCCGCAGGCTTTGCGCCCCTGCAGCCCTGGCTGGCGGCGCAGCCGCCGCTGCCCGCACCGGCGCCCACGCTGGGCGATGACCCGGGCTTCTGGCTGTATTCCTCGGGCTCCACGGGCAAGCCCAAGGGCGCGGTCCACACGCATGCCAATCCGTACTGGACGGCCGAACTCTATGGCGGCCCGGTGCTGGGCCTGGGCGAGGGCGACATCTGCTTTTCCGCCGCCAAGCTCTACTTCGCCTACGGCCTGGGCAATGCCCTGAGCTTTCCGCTGAGCGTGGGCGCCACCGTGCTGCTGATGGCCGAGCGGCCCACGCCCGAGGCCACCTTCGCGCGCTGGGTGCAGCACCGGCCCACGGTGTTCTTCGGCGCGCCCACGGGCTTTGCGGGCATGCTGGCCTCGCCGCTGCTGCCCGCGCGCGAGCAGGTCAGCCTGCGCATGTGCTCCTCGGCCGGCGAGGCGCTGCCGGCCGAGATCGCCCAGCGCTTCAAGGCGCATTTCGGCGCCGACATCGTGGACGGCATCGGCTCCACCGAGATGCTGCACATCTTCCTGTCCAACCGGCCCGGCGACATCCGCTACGGCACCACGGGCAAGCCCGTGGACGGCTACCGCGTGGAGCTGCGCGGCGAGGACGGCCGCCCCGTGGCCGATGGCGAGGTGGGCGACCTGTTCATCCAGGGGCCCAGCGCCGCCCTCATGTACTGGGGCAACCGCGACAAGACGCGCGAGACCTTCCAGGGCGGCTGGCTCAAGAGCGGCGACAAGTACGTGCGCGACGCCGATGGCTACTACACCTATGCCGGGCGCAGCGACGACATGCTCAAGGTCAGCGGCATCTATGTCTCGCCCTTCGAGGTCGAGGCCACGCTGATGCAGCACCCGGCCGTGCTGGAGGCCGCCGTGATCGGCAAGACCGACGCAGACGGCCTGCTCAAGACCAAGTCCTTCGTCGTGCTCAAGGACGGCTGCAGCGCCACCGAGGCCGAACTCAAGGCCTTCGTGAAGCAGCGCCTGGCCGCCTACAAGTACCCGCGCTTCATCGAGTTCGTGGACGAACTTCCCAAGACCGCCACCGGAAAGATCCAGCGCTTTCGCCTGCGTGAACGCGAGGCCAGCGTCGGCTGAACAGCCCCTTCCGATTCCCCTGACAAAAGCAAGACCCATCCACCACAAGGAGACACGCATGAACACCGATCGCAAACACTGGGCCGTCCTCGCCCTGACGGCCTCCCTGTCCTGCGGCGCATATGCGCAGGACAGGATCAAGGTCGGCTTCATGCTGCCTTACAGCGGCACCTATGCGGCGCTGGGCTCGGCCATAGAGAACGGCTTTCGCATGTTCGTGAACGAGCAGGGCGGCAGGCTGGGCGGGCGCGAGATCGAGTTCTTCAAGGTCGATGACGAGTCCGATCCGGCCAAGGCCACGGACAACGTCAACCGCCTGATCAAGCGCGACAAGGTCGATGTGCTGGTGGGCACCGTGCATTCGGGCGTGGCCATGGCCATGGCGCGCGCGGCCAAGGAAAGCGGCACCGTGCTCATCGTGCCCAATGCGGGCGCCGATGCGGTCACGGGCGCCATGTGCGCGCCCAACATCTTCCGCTCGTCCTTCTCCAACTGGCAGTCCTCCTATCCCATGGGCGTGGTGGCCGCCAGGCAGGAAGGCAGGAAAACCGCCATGACCATCACCTGGAAATACGCGGCCGGCGAGGAGATGACCAATGCCTTCAAGGAAGGCTTCGAGAAGGAGGGCGGCAAGGTCAGCAAGCAGCTCACCGTGCCCTTTCCCAACGTGGAGTTCCAGGCCCTGCTGACCGAGATCGCGGCGGCCAGGCCCGATGCGGTGTTTGCCTTCTTCGCGGGCGCGGGCGCCGTCAAGTTCGTCAAGGACTACCACGCGGCCGGCCTGCACAAGACCATCCCGCTGTACGGCTCGGGCTTTCTGACCGACGGCACGCTGGAGGCCCAGGGCGAGGCCGCCCAGGGCGTGCTGACCACGCTGCACTACGCCGACGAGCTGGGCACGGAGCGCGACCGGCGCTTTCGCTCCGCCTATGCCCAGGCCTACAAGCTGATGCCCGATGTGTATGCCGTGCAGGGCTACGACGCCGCCCAGATGCTGGGCGTGGGCCTGAAGGCGGCGGGCGGCGACATCGCGAAGAAGGCCGAGTTCCGCCAGGCCATCGAGAAGGCCACCATCCCCAGCCCGCGCGGTGACTTCACCATCAGCAAGTCGCACAACCCCGTGCAGGACATGTACCTGCGCAAGGTCGTGGGCAAGGAGAACCAGCGCATGGGCGTGGCCATCAAGGCCCTGGGCGATACCGGCCGCGGCTGCCGCATGTGAGGCGCGGGGCGCACTCATATACGGACGCATACGGACATCGCCATGGACCTTGCCACCTTTCTCGTGCAGTGCCTGAACGCCGTCCAGTACGGGCTGCTGCTGTTCCTGCTGGCCTCGGGCCTGACGCTGATCTTCGGGATCATGGGCGTGATCAACCTGGCCCATGGCAGCTTCTACATGATCGGCGCCTACATGGCCTTTGCGCTGTCCCCGCTGCTGGGCCAGCACTTCATCACCATGCTGCTGGCCGGAGTGGCGCTGACCGTGGTGCTGGGCTATGCGCTGGAGTGGGCCTTCTTCAGCTACCTCTACGAGCGCGAGCACCTGCAGCAGGTGCTGATGACCTTCGGGCTGATCCTGGTGTTCGAGGAGCTGCGCTCGCTGCTGGCGGGCAACGACGTGCATGGCGTGCCGCTGCCCGGCTGGTTGTCGGGCAGCTTCTCGCTGGGCGGGCTCATGAGCTATCCGTGGTACCGGCTGTTCGCCTCGGGCGTGTGCCTGCTGGTGGCGCTGGCGCTGTACTGGGTGGTCAACCGCACGCGCCTGGGAATGATGGTGCGCGCGGGCGCCAGCAACCGCGACATGGTGCGCGGCCTGGGCATCGACGTGAAGCGCCTGTACCGCATCGTCTTCGCCATCGGCGTGGCGCTGGCGGCACTGGCGGGCATGATCGCCGCGCCCATGAGTTCGGTCTATCCGGGCATGGGCGGCAACGTGCTCATCATCTGCTTCGTGGTGGTGGTGATCGGCGGCATCGGCTCGATCACGGGCGCGCTGCTGGCCTCGCTGCTGGTGGGCTTTGTCGATACCTTCGGCAAGCTGTTCTTCCAGGAGCTCAGCGGCATGAGCGTCTACCTGCTGATGGCGGTGGTGCTGGTGTGGCGGCCCCAGGGCCTGATGGGGCAAAGGAGCTGAACAATGGCCGTATCCAATCCTTCTCCGGCCCTGCTGGCGGCCGCCGTGCAGCCCGCAGAGATGCCGCAGCGCGCCTGCCGATGGCAGGCCTGCGCCGTGCCGCTGGCCTGCGTGGCGCTGCTGGCGATGGCCGGCCCCTGGTGGTCGGACTATCTGTCGGGCCTGGTGGTCAAGACCATGATCCTGGCCATCTTCGCGCTCAGCCTGCAGCTGCTGGTGGGCGGCACGGGCCTGGTGAGCCTGGGGCATGCGGCCTTCATGGGCCTGGGCGCCTATGCCGCCGTGCTGTCCGCAGGCAACGAAGGCGGCAGCCTGCCGGCCATGCTGGGCTGGGCGCTGCTGGCCTCGGGCGGCTATGCGCTGCTGGTGGGCCTGCTGAGCCTGCGCACGCGCGGCATCTACTTCATCATGGTGACGCTGGCCTTCGCACAGATGGCCTACTTCGTGGTCCACGACACGGGCATCGGCGGCGGCAGCGATGGCATCTACCTGATGGCCCGGCCCGCGCTGGGCGCCATCGACATGGAAATCCCGCGCGTGCAGTACTACGTGGTGCTGGCCGCCCTGGTGCTGGTCTATGCCTTCCTGGCCGGGCTGCGCCAGTCGCGCTTCGGCGCGGCGCTGGCGGGCATACGCGTCAACGAACAGCGCATGCGTGCGGCCGGCTTCACCACCTACGGGTACAAGCTCGCGGCCTTCGTGCTGGCCGGCATGCTGGCCGGCGTGGCGGGCTTTCTGCTGGCGGTGCGCGATGCCGTGGTCAACCCCGAGCTGCTGTCCTGGCACCACTCGGGTGAGGTGCTGCTGATGGTCATCCTCGGCGGCCTGGGCTCGCTGCGCGGCGCCGTGCTCGGCACGGTGGCCTTCATCGCGCTCAAGGAGGTGCTGTCCACGCATGCCATCGTCGGCCCCATGGCCGACCACTGGCAGCTGAGCCTGGGCCTGGCCATCATCGTGCTCGTGGCCCTGCTGCCGAAAGGACTGATGGGGCTGATCGGGCTGGCGGGCCTTGCACGGCAACGCGCTGGAGTGCACAACGAGGTCCATCACAAGGAGGCCGGACATGGCTGATGCGGCACTGCTTTCGGTGCGCGGCCTCACGCGCCGCTTCGGCGGGCTCACGGCCGTGGGCGGCGTGGACCTGGACCTGCATGAGGGCGAGGTCCATGCCGTGATCGGCACCAACGGCGCGGGCAAGTCCACCCTGGTCAACATGCTCTCGGGCGAACTGGCGGCCAGCGCGGGGCGCATCGCGCTCGCGGGCCAGGACGTCACGCGCATGCCCCAGCCCCGGCGCGCGCGTGCCGGCGTGGGCCGCAGCTACCAGCGCACCACCATCTTTCCCGAGTTCTCGGCGCTGGAGAACTGCCGGCTCGCGGCCCAGGCGCAGATGGCGCTCAGGCCCTGGCAGCTGGGCCTGTCCGCACAGCGCTGCGCGGACAGCCTGCGCCAGGCCCATGCGGCCCTGGAGCGTGCGGGCCTGGCCGGGCAGGCGCTGGCCGTGGCCGGCACGCTGAGCCACGGCGCCAAGCGCCAGCTTGAAGTGGCCATGTGCCTGGCCACCGGCCCGCGCGTGCTGCTGCTGGACGAACCGCTGGCCGGCATGGGCGCCGAGGAGACCGAGCGCATGCTGGCCCTGCTGCAGGAGCTCAAGCGCGGCCACGCGGTGCTGCTGGTCGAGCACGACATGGACGCCGTGTTCCGCATCGCCGACCGCATCACCGTGATGGTCAACGGCAGCGTGGTGGCCACGGGCACGCCCGCGCAGATCCGTGTCGATCCCGTGGTCCGTACTGCGTATCTGGGAGAAGACCATGACTGAGCCCATGTTCGCCATCGACGAGCTGCATACCTACTACGGCGGCAGCCACATCCTGCAGGGCGTGAGCCTGGCGCTGGGCGCGGGCCAGGCCGTGGGCCTGCTGGGGCGCAACGGCATGGGCAAGACCACGCTGATCCGCACGCTCATGGGCTATGTGCCCGCGCGCCGCGGCCGCCTGCGCGCCGATGGCCGCGACTGCACGGGCGCACCGCCCGAACGCATGGCGCGGCTGGGCATTGGCTATGTGCCAGAGGGGCGCGGCATCTTCCCCAACCTCAGCGTGCGCGAGAACCTGGTCATGAGCGCCCGCCCCGGCCTGCAGGGAGAGCGCCACTGGACGCTGGAGCGCGTGCTCGACACCTTCCCCCGGCTCGCGGAGCGCCTGGCCAACAGCGGCGACCAGCTCTCTGGCGGCGAGCAGCAGATGCTGTCCATAGGCCGCGCGCTGATGACGCACCCGCGCCTGCTCATCCTCGACGAAGCCACCGAAGGCCTGGCCCCCCTGGTCGTCGCCGAAATCTGGCGCGTGATCGCCGCCATCCGCAGCACCGGCATCTCCACCCTGATCGTGGACCGCGACTACAAAAAGGTCCTGGCCCACACCGACCGCGCCGTCGTCATGGCCAAGGGCCGGCTGGCGCTGCAGGCCGATTCGCGGGAGCTGCTGGCGCAGCCGGAGCGCCTGTCGGAGTTGCTGGGGGTTTGAGATGGCGGGGGATGTGGAGGACTTCCAGGCGGTATCAGAAGATGCCGCATTGCTGGAATTCCTCTCGCAGCCTTGCCACGACAGGGGCCAGCTCCAGCGCTGCAAGCCGGTTCTTCTTCAGGAAGGCGGCCCACTGCGCCTGCTTGGCCGCATCGCTGCTGAAGCCATCGCTCAATCCGGCAGGCAGGCCTGCGGGCAGCGCGAGTTGGCGGCGCTCGAAGGTCGCTGCCATGGCGCGCCGCAGTTCGGCAGGGTCCAGCGTGCCTTCGGTCATCAACACCCAGAGATCGAAGTAGTCCTTCATCCGGGTATTGGCCATGCCCAGCAGGCATATCGCGTGGAGTTTTTCGGCCACCACGGTGTACTTGGGGTAGCTGCGCAGTTGCGGTGCGGGCAGGCCGTCGAGCAGCACGGGGTAGCGGATGGCTTGTGGCGATGGTGTCACGGCATCGCCGAAGCCTATGTCCACCTGCAGCGTGATGCGTGCACCGTCCAGCGTGGCGCGCAGGTCAATCCGTACTCCGCCATAGCCGGCTTCCTTGCGGATGACGATTCCACGCACCGACGCGGCATCGAAGGCAATGCCGTCGTCCACGGCAATCCCGCAGATCTCGCGGAAAGCGCTCACCGCCGAGTCAACGTCGTCCAGGCCAAAGCCCAGCAGATCGGCGTCGCGGGTCGGCCTGTGCGGCTGCTCGTACCAGATGGCGAACAGCAGTGCGCCCTTGAGCAGATAGCTGTCCGCATGGGGCGAGATGGACAGGCGGTACAGCAGGCGCTCCAGGCCATAGTGGGTGAGCGTGAGGTTGAAGTCCTGCCTGCGGGCGTCCGCGCAGTGCTTCAAACGTGCACGGATCGAGGCTGCGATATCGCGGCTCATGCGGCGATGCTTTCGAGATAGGGGCGTATCACATTGCTGACGCGGTCGATGGCGGCGTAGCGCCAGAGCGCGTCGGCCGTCAGCTTGCGCTGCGCCCATCCGTCGCGCAGTGCTTCCAGCGCCACATCCAGGCCGATCTTGTTGCGGTACTTGAAGCAATCGGCCACGGTCTTCGATGCGTTGAAGACGGCGACACCGACGCCATCGATCTGCAGGGTTTCCACGCCTTCGGACAGTGCCGCACCGGACATGCGGATGGCGCGCAATGCAGGCTGGTCTATGCGGGGCGTGGGCGAGTGATGGGGAATGGCCATCCACACCTCGAAGGGTGCCTGCGTTCCTATGCCGTGGACCCGCAGCGCGGACAGCAGGCAGACCACGCCCTGCGGTACGCGCAGGGCCACTTCCGCCAGCGAGCGGTGCTCGCTGAGCGGCCGGCCCGGCAGGCTGTACAGGCCGCGTGCAACGCGTTCAAGGCGGCCTGCCGCGACCAGCCGGCTCAGCGCCATGGTCGGCAGGCCAAGCGCGGCAAGGTCGCGTGCGCGCAGCAGCGGCCGTTGTTCGGCCAGTGCCAGAACGGCTTGTTCGAGCGCGGAGCCAGGAGCGGGCATGCCGGAGTCTGTTGTATTGATTAGGCAATTATCAATAACTGAAGAAGAAATACAACGGACGACAGCAACGTGACCGAGAGCGCGACGGTTCCCGGTCCATCAAGCGGTCAGGGCTGGGCCGCCACCGGCGGCTGCGCCGCGAGCTTGACGTTCTGCGCATGCGTGGGCGGCAGCAGCGCCATGGTCAGGCTGCAGGTGCAGGTCAGGCGGCCGGTTTCGTCGTGCAGTTCGATGGCCCAGACATGGGTGGTCTGGCCCAGGTGCACGGGGCGGGCCGTGCCCGTGACCCAGCCCTGGCGCGCGGCGCGCACATGGTTGGCCGAGACGTTCAGGCCCACGCTGCGCCAGCCTTCGGGGATGGAGCAGGCCGCGGCCACCGAGCCCAGGGTTTCGGCCAGCACCACGTTCACGCCGCCGTGCAGGATGCCGTAGGGCTGGCAGGTGCGCTGGTCCACGTGCACGCGGCCGCGCAGGAAGTCGTCACCGATCTCGGTGAACTCGATGCCCAGGTGCGAGACGGCCGTGTCGGCGCTCAGCGAGGTGATGTCTTCAAGGGTGAAGCTGCGCTTCCAGATCGGCATGGGAGAAGTCCTGTGGGTGCAACGAAAAAGACGGCCCCGGGGGCCGTCCTTGCATGCTACGCCAGTCCGGGCAGCCATGCCGATGGCTGCCTGTAGCCCAGGAGACTGCGCGCTGGCGCGCTTGCGCAGTTCAGGCGCGCATGTCGCCCGTTTCGACAAAGCGCTGGTGCCAGCTCAGCGCTTCGCCCAGGATGTGGGGTGTGTGCAGCGCGCCCTGGCGCTGGGCGCGGTCGAAGTAGTCCTGCAGCTGGGGGCGGAAGTCGGGATGGGCGCAGCGGTCGATGATGACCTGGGCGCGCTTGCGCGGCGACAGGCCGCGCAGGTCGGCCAGGCCCTGCTCGGTGACGATGATCTGCGTGTCGTGCTCGGTATGGTCCACGTGCGAGCACATGGGCACGATGCAGCTGATCTTGCCGCCCTTGGCCACCGAGGGCGTGACGAAGAAGGACAGATAGCCGTTGCGCGCGAAGTCGCCCGAGCCGCCGATGCCGTTCATCATCCCCGTGCCCATGACGTGGGTGGAGTTGATGTTGCCGTAGATGTCGGCCTCGATCATGGAGTTCATGGCGATCACGCCCAGCCGGCGCACCAGCTCGGGGTGGTTGCTGATCTCCTGGGGGCGCAGGATGATGCGGTCGCGGTAGAAGTCGATGTTCTCCTCGAAGTCCCTGTAGGCGCTGCCGGACAGCGAGATCGAGGTGGCCGAGGCGCGGCTCATCTTGCCCGCGCGCAGCAGGTCCAGCATGCCGTCCTGCAGCACCTCGGTGAAGCCCAGCAGGTTCTCGAACGGCCCCGTCAGCAGGCCGGCCAGCACGGCGTTGGCCACGTTGCCCACGCCCGACTGTATGGGCAGCATCTCCTTGGGCAGGCGTCCCATCTTCATCTCGTGCGCGAGGAAGTCGATGATGGACGCGGCGATCAGGTTGGAGTTGGCGTCGGGCTGGGCGAAGACGTTGTCGCGGTCGCCCTTGTGGGTCTCGACCACGGCGACCACCTTGGCCGGGTCCACGCGCAGGTAGGGCTCGCCGATGCGGTCATCGGCATGGGTCAGGGCAATGGGCACGCGGCGCGGCGGGATGGCCGTGCCGTAGTAGATGTCGTGCATGCCTTCCATCTTGGCCGGCGGCTTGGTGTTGACCTCCAGGATCACCTTGTCGGCGATCTCCAGCCAGGTCTTGTTGTTGCCCACGGCGGTGGAGGGGATGAGGCGCCCGTCCTCGGTCACGCCCAGCACCTCGACCACGGCCACGCTCATGGGGCCCAGGAAGCCGAACCACGCATGCTGGGCCACGTGGGACAGGTGCATGTCGATGAAGTCGATCTCGCCGGCATTGATCCTGGCGCGGCAGGTCGGGTCGGTGTTGAAGGGCAGGCGCTGGCCCAGTGCGCCGGCCTCGGCCAGGGCGCCGTCCATCTCGGCGGCCGTGGAGGCGCCGGTCCAGACATTGATCTTGTAGGGCCGGCCGGCCGCGTGTTCGCTCTTGGCGTGCTGGGCGATGGCCTGGGGCAGGGCCTTGGGGTAGCCCGCGCCCGTGAATCCGCTCATGCCGACGTTGACGCCGTGGGGGATCAGGGCGGCGGCCTGCTCGGCCGTCATGGTGCGCGAAAGGAATTCTGGGAAACGTACGCGGTCTGCGAGGGACATCTATGGCTCCGGCTGACGGCTCGCGCCAGCCGGCAGGGTGCCGCAGCGCTGGCTTGCAAGCCTAAAAAAAACCGCCCCATGCAAGAACGCAAGGGCGGTATATCTCCGGAAACCGATGGTAGCAGCGCTGGCAGCGGCCCTCGGGTTTCCCCGTAAAGGCCCTGCCGCGCAGTCAAAGGTTCAAAGAATGTTTGCGTGTGCTCACATTCAATGAATCAGTGGCTGATCGTCGCGTGCGTGATCCAGCAGCGCGTACAGGATGATGGCGCCGAAAGTCGCGGTCCCGATGCCGCCCAGCGCGAAGTCGCCGAACTTGAGCGTGAAGTCGCCCGTGCCCAGGATCAGGGTGATGGCCGCCACGATCAGGTTCTTGTTCTGCGAGAAGTCCACGCGGTTGTCCACCCAGATCTTGGCGCCGGCCACGGCGATCAGGCCGAACACCACGATGGACACGCCACCCATCACGGGCAGCGGGATCGCCTGGATCAGCGCGCCGAACTTGGGCGAGAAGCCCAGCAGCACGGCCAGGACGGCGGCCACGAAGAACACGGCCGTCGAGTAGATGCGCGTGGCGGCCATCACGCCGATGTTCTCGGCATAGGTGGTCACGCCGGTGCCGCCGGCCGCGCCGCTGACCATGGTGGCCACGCCGTCGCCGATGAAGGCCCGGCCCATGTACTGGTCCAGGTTCTTGCCCGTCATGGCGGTCACGGCCTTGATGTGGCCCAGGTTCTCGGCCACCAGGATGATGACCACGGGCACGATGAGCACCATGGCCGGGCCGCTGAACACGGGCGCGTGGAACTGGGGCAGGCCGAACCAGGCGGCGTTGATCACGCCCGACAGGTCCACGGGCTTGCCCATGCCCAGCACATTGGTGAACAGGCCGTACAGCAGGCTGGCGGCGATCAGGCCCACCAGGATCAGCAGGCGCTGCACCATGCCGCGCGTGAACACGGCCACCAGGCCCACGCAGACGAAGGTCAGGGCCTGCATCCACGACTCGAAGTTGTTGGCCGCCATGTTCTTGACGGGGATGGCCGCCAGGTTCAGCCCGATCACGGCCACCACGGCGCCCGTGACCACGGGCGGCATGAAGCGCTCGATCCAGCGCGTGCCCACCATCTGCACCACCAGGCCGATCAGCGCATAGACCGCGCCGCAAGCAATGATGCCGCCCAGCGCCACGCCGATGTTGCCGTTGGCGCCCTTGCCGCCATAGGCCGTGGCTGCGATCACCACGCCGATGAAGGCAAAGGACGAACCCAGGTAGCTGGGCACCTTGCCGCCCGTAATCAGGAAGAAGATCAGCGTGCCGATGCCGCTCATGAGCACGGCCACGTTGGGGTCGAACCCCATGAGGATGGGCGCCAGCACGGTGGAGCCGAACATGGCGATCACGTGCTGTATGCCCATCAGCCCGGTCTGGGGCCAGGGCAGGCGCTCATCGGGGCCGATCACGCCTCCCCGTTGCAGCTGGTTGGCGGATTTTTCCGTCCATTGGAAAAGGCCCATGTGGCATCGCTCCTTGTAAAAAATTGGCGCGATATTAGAGGCATTTGTTTTCTGGCAGGTGGGGTGGAGCGGAAATTTTTTCCCAGTGTTTGTGCGGAGATACGCGATCCGGCCCGCAGACTTTGTCGCCCAGGTGCCAGGCTAGTGGCTTTCCCGTCTGGGCTCGCGGGCAGCGCGCGCGTACCGTGGCCGGTCATGAGCCACACCCCTGCCTTCATCCCCCAGATCCGCCTGTACCAGGACTGGCTGCGCGAGCGCCACGGCCTGCAGTTCGACAGCTACGACGCGCTGTGGCGCTGGTCGGTCACCGACCTGGACGCCTTCTGGCAAAGCATCTGGGACTACAACGCGCTGCAGTCGCCCACGCCGCACACGGCCGTGCTGGAGCGCAACACCATGCCCGGCGCCCAGTGGTTTCCGGGTGCCCAGATCAACTACACGCGCCAGGCGCTGCGCCATGTGGATGCCGCCCATGCGGCCGGCATGCCCGCCGTGGTCAGCCGCAACGAGACGGGCCGCCACCGCGAACTGTCCTGGCCCGACCTGCGCCGGCAGGTCGCCGCCCTGGCCCTGCACCTGAAGTCCCAGGGCGTGGGCCGCGGCGACCGCGTGGCCGCCTACCTGCCCAACATCCCCGAGGCCATGGTCGCCCTGCTGGCCACGGCCAGCCTGGGCGCCGTCTGGAGCATCTGCGCGCCTGACATGGGCACCAACGCGGTGCTGGACCGCTTCCGCCAGATCGCGCCCAAGGCGCTGATCGCCGTCGATGGCGTGCACTACGCCGGGCGCGATATCGACCGCATGGCCGTGCTGGCGGAGCTGCGCGCGGGCCTGCCCAGCGTGGAGCATGTGGTCCTTGTGCCCAACCTGGACCTGCAGGCCAGCCTGGCCGATGCCGCCGACTACGGCCAGGTCACGGCCCGCGACGACGCGGCCACGGCGGCCTTCGAGCCCGAATGGCTGCCCTTCGACCACCCGCTGTGGATCGTCTACTCCAGCGGCACCACCGGCCTGCCCAAGCCCATCGTCCACGGCCATGGCGGCATGGTGCTGGTGGCCCTGCAGCTCAAGGCCCTGCACAACGACGTGGGCTGCAGCTACCACCCCAACAGCTGGGGCGAGCGCTACCACTGGTACAGCTCCACGGGCTGGGTGATGTGGAATGCCCAGGTCTCGGGCCTGCTGGGCGGCACCACCTGCGTGATCTTCGACGGCAGCCCCGGCGGCAGCAAGGACAGGCCCGACTGGGGCGTGCTGTGGCGCTTCGCGGCCGAGACCGGCGTGACCAGCTTCGGCTCGGGCGCGGCCTTCTACGCCAACTGCATGAAGGCCGGCGTGGACCTGGCCCAGTGCGGCGACCTGTCGCGCATCCGCAGCCTGGGCACCACGGGCTCGCCGCTGTCGCCGGAGGTGCAAAGCTGGGGCACGGCGCAGTTCGCAGGCATGGGGCGGCCTGACATCTGGTGGAACAACATCTCGGGGGGCACCGACTTCGCGGGCGCCTTCATCGGCGGCCACCGCGAGCTGCCCCAGCAGCCGGGCATCATGCAGTGCCGCCAGCTGGGCGCGGCCGTGGAGGCGTGGAACGAGCAGGGCCAGCCCGTCATCGACGAGGTGGGCGAGCTGGTCTGCACCCAGCCCATTCCCTCCATGCCCCTGTACCTGTGGGGCGATGCGGACGGCAAGCGCTACCTGTCCAGCTACTTCGACATGTACCCGGCCGGCCATGGCCGCGCGCCCGGCGGCGGCGACGGCCCCGCCGCCATGGGCCCGGTCTGGCGCCACGGCGACTGGATACGCATCCTCCCGGAGGGCGGCTGCATCATCTACGGCCGCAGCGACGCCACCATCAACCGCCACGGCCTGCGCATGGGCACCAGCGAGATCTACAGCGCCGTCGAGGCCCTGCCCGAAGTGCTGGACTCCATGGTCGTGGACCTCGAATACCTGGGCCGCGAAAGCTACATGCCGCTGTTCGTGGTGCTGCGCCCGGGCGTGGATCTGGACGACGCCCTGCGCACGCGCCTGCAGGGCGCCATCCGCCAGGCCCTGTCGCCACGCTTCGTGCCCGACGATATCGTGCAGGTGGCCGAGATCCCGCGCACGCTCAGCGGCAAGAAGCAGGAGCTGCCCATCAAGAAGCTGATGCTGGGCCAGCCGCTGGACAAGGTGGTCAACAAGGAGGCCATGGCCAACCCGGGCTGCCTGGACTGGTATGTGGGCTTTGCGGCGCAGCATGCCAAGGCACAGGCTGCCTGATATTCAAACGGTATCAGTGGCTCGGTTTTTAATATTGGACTGCGACAGACCGGCTGCCTAGAGTGGGGTCCAACCATGGAGCCCTGCAATGAGCGTGCTTGATTCCCTTGCCCTGACCCGCATCCCCGCCGAGGACGAAGCCCTGCGCGCCGAGGTGCGCGCCTTCCTCGCCCAGGCCATAAGCGGCCTGCCGCCCCATGTGCGTGCGCGCTCCTGGGGCGGCTACAGCGCCGAACTGAGCCGGCAGCTGGGCGAAAAGGGCTGGATAGGCGTCACCCTGCCGCGCGAGTACGGCGGCGGCGGGCGCAGCGCCTTCACGCGCTACGTGCTGGTGGAGGAATACCTGGCCTGCGGCGCGCCCGTGGGCTCGCACTGGATTGCCGACCGCCAGAGCGGCCCGCTGATCCTCAAGTACGGCACCGAGGCGCAAAAGCGGTTCTACCTGCCGCGCATCTGCCGGGGCGAGGCCTTCTTTTGCATCGGCATGAGCGAGCCCGGTGCGGGCTCGGACCTGGCCAGCGTGAAGACGCGCGCCGCGCCGAACGACAAGGGCTTCGTGCTCAACGGCCAGAAGATCTGGACCACCAACGCCCACCACTGCCACTACATGATCGCCCTGGTGCGCACCTCGGGCGAGGCGGGTGACCGGCACAAGGGGCTGTCCCAGGTCATCGTGGACCTGTCGCTGCCGGGCGTGACCGTGCGGCCCATCACCGACCTCTCGGGCGACAGCCATTTCTGCGAAGTCTTCTTCGACAACGTGCAGCTGCCGCCCGACGCCCTGATCGGCCAGGAAGGCCAGGGCTGGGAGCAGGTCACGGCCGAGCTGGCCTTCGAGCGCAGCGGGCCCGAGCGGCTGTTCTCCAGCATCGTGCTGTTCGACGAATGGCTGGCCTGGCTGCGTGCAACGGGCGAGCGCAGCGAAGGCGCGCTGCGCCTGGCCGGCCGCGTGTTCACCGAGCTGGCCCCGCTGCGCGCCATGTCGGTGGCCGTGCAGGACAAGCTGGTGCGCGGCGAAAGCCCCATCGTCGAGGCGGCCCTGGTCAAGGAGTTGGGCACGACGCTGGAGCAGTCCATTCCCGCCGCCATCGCCGATGTCCTGTTCGCACGCGAGGCGTCCGAGGTTCCGCTGGAGCTGCTGCGCACCCTCAACTACGTGACGGAGGTTGCGCCTTCGTATTCATTGCGCGGCGGCACGCGCGACATCCTGCGCGGAATGATTGCGCGAGGTTTGGGGCTTCGTTGACACGAAGCGCCCCCTGAGCCGCTGCGCGTCTTCCCCCTCTCGCTTCGCGGGGGGGACGACACCCTCGGTGCGGGGCGGCGCGGCCGGCGTAGGCCCTTCCTCGGTGTCCCTGGTGTTAAAGGTGCGCCAGTTTCAAACGGAACGCCCAAGGCCTGGCGTCATGTGTCATGAATGGAGAGAGACATGGAAGACGATTTGTTTGCCGATGCCGCACGCCAGCTGCTGCAGGGCGAGTGCACGCCCGCGCGGGTGCGCGCCATCGAGGCCGGGGGCTCGCCCCGGGCGCTGTGGCAATCGCTGGAGCAGGCCGGCTTTGCCGATGCCCTGGTGCCTGAGCACGCGGGCGGCGCGGGGCTGGCGCTGGCGCAGCTGTTCGATGTGTGGTCGCAGGCCGGCGCCCATGCGCTGCCCGTGCCGCTGGGCGAAACCATGCTGGCGCGCGCGCTGCTGGCGGGCGCGGGGGCGGAGCGTCCACCAGGCGCCATCGCGTTGGCGCAAGGCCTGCTCCAGCCGGATGGCAGCCTGCACTGCGCACCCGTGCGCCTGGGAGCGGTGGCGGACAGCGTGCTGGTGCAGCATGCGCAGGGCTGTAGCCTGCTGCCCGTGGCGCAGGCGCAGTCCGAGCCAGCGGCCTTTTGCCTGGACGTGAACCTGCGCTGGAGCGCCGATCAGGTCCGCGCGGCACCTGCTCCCGCTATCGCCCTGCCGGATGGGCTGGACCTGCGCACGCTGCAGGCCGGCCTGGTGGCGGCGCAGCTCGCGGGCGCACTCATGGAGGTGTTCCAGCGCACGCTGCAGTACGCGAATGACCGCCAGCAGTTCGGCCGCCCCATCGGCAAGTTCCAGGCCATTCAGCACCAGCTGGCGGTGATGAGCGAGCATGTCTTCGCCGCGCGCATGGCGGCCCGGCTGGGCTGCGCGGGGCAAGGCATCTTCCCCGAGCGGCTGCGCGTGGCCGTGGCCAAGGCGCGCTGCAGCCAGGCCGCGCTGGCCGTGGCCGAGGCGGCCCACGCCATCCACGGCGCCATGGGCTTCACCGAGGAATACGACCTGCAACTGCTCACGCGCCGCCTGCATGCCTGGCGCCAGACGGCGGGCTCCGAGTCGTACTGGCACGGTGTGGCAGGCGCCGCGCTGGTCCATGGCCACGCGGGCAGCACCCTGGATCTGATCCGCTCCACCACCGATATCACCGCCGATATCACCGCCTGACAGGCTTTCGAAGGAACCCCATCCATGCCCTTTCTGAACATCGAGCGCGACGGCGCCATCTGGACCCTCACCATGAACCAGCCCGAGACGCGCAATGCGCTCACGGGCAACACGGCCGTGGAGGAATTCGTGCAGGTCTGCGACGAGATCCGGCGCGATGCCTCGGTCAAGGCCGTCATCCTCACGGGCGCCGGCCCCATCTTCAGCTCGGGCGGCAACGTCAAGGACATGCAGCGCTTCTTCGACGACGCGCTCACGCCCGATGCCATCCGCGAGGAGTACCGCCAGGGCATACAGCGCATTCCGCGCGCCCTGACCCAGCTGGACGTGCCCGTGATCTGCGCCATCAACGGCCCGGCCATCGGCGCGGGGCTGGACCTGACCTGCATGTGCGACATCCGCATCGCCAGCGAGACGGCCACCTTTGCCGAGAGCTTCGTGCGCGTGGGCATCGTCCCCGGGGACGGCGGCGCCTGGCTGCTGCCGCGCGCCGTGGGCCGCGCCAAGGCGGCCGAGATGGCGTTCACGGGCGAGGCCATCGACGCGCAGCAGGCCCTGGCCTGTGGCCTGGTCAGCCGCGTCGTGCCCGCCGACCAGCTGCTGCCCACGGCGCGCGCGCTGGCCGACAAGATCGCCGCCAACCCCGGCGCCGTGATGCGCATGACCAAGCGCCTCTTGCGCGAGGGCGAGCACAGCACGCTGGAGTCGCTGCTGGAGCTGTCCGCCGGCTACCAGGCCCTGGCCCACAAGACCGCCGACCACCGCGAGGCCGTGATGGCCTTCGTGGAGAAGCGTAAGCCCCGGTTTCAGTGACCGGGCCCGCCCGGCCCCCGCCACGGGGGCATGGGCCGTATGTGACACAACACAAATGGACACTCCCCGGTGCCGGCCTCCCGGCGGGAGTGGGCGCCCATGTACTGCGCACACAGTACACTTTGCGCGTCGAGAGGCAACTCTCCCATCCACCGCACTCCCAGTCCCATGGCCGTTGAAACGACGAGTACTGCCCGCCCCAGCTTCGACCTCAAGAGCGCGCAGCTGCCCGTGGTGGCCGTGACCCTGCGGGATACCGACGTACGTGCGCTCGTGGCCGACCTGGCCCAGCGCCTGGCCGACGACCCGGATTTCTTCGACAACGACCCCGTGCTGATCGACCTGGCCCATGTGCGCGAGGCCGAGGAGTCCATCGACTTCGCCGTGCTCGTGGAGGCGCTGCGCTTTCACCGCACCGTGCCCGTGGCCGTGCGCGGCGGCAGCCCGGCGCAGATGGAGGCGGCGCGTGCCGCAGGCCTGGCGCCCGCGCCCGAGGCCGCACCCGTGCGGCCCACGGTGCCCGAGATCGAGATCCAGGAAGTCGTGCGCGAGATCGAGGTGGTGCGCGAGGTGCCTGCTCCCCAGGCCGACGCCCTCATCGTGGACAAGCCGCTGCGCTCGGGCCAGCGCGTCTATGCGCGCGGCACCGACATCGTGGTGCTGGCCATGGTCAGCTATGGTGCCGAAGTCATCGCCGACGGCAACGTCCATGTCTACGCGCCACTGCGCGGCAGGGCCATCGCCGGGGCGCGCGGCAACACCGAGGCGCGCATCTTCAGCACCTGCATGGAAGCACAGCTGCTGTCGATTGCCGGCATCTATCGCACAATCGAGACCGATCTCCCGGCGGACGTGGCTGCCAGGCCCGCCAAGGTGCGTCTCGACGGCGAGAAAATCCTCATCGAGCCGGTATGACACCGGACCCCTCTTCTTTGCTCTCCAGTCTTTAAGGAACCGTGCAAACATGGCCAAAATAGTCGTCGTGACCTCCGGCAAGGGTGGCGTGGGCAAGACCACCACCAGTGCCAGCTTCGCATCGGGCCTCGCATTGCGCGGGCACAAGACCGCCGTCATCGATTTCGACGTGGGCCTGCGCAACCTGGACCTGATCATGGGCTGCGAGCGCCGCGTGGTCTACGACCTGATCAACGTCATCCAGGGAGAGGCCAACCTCAACCAGGCCCTGATCAAGGACAAGCAGTGCGACAACCTCTTCGTGCTGGCCGCCTCCCAGACGCGTGACAAGGATGCGCTGACGCAGGAAGGCGTCAAGAAGATCCTGGACGACCTGGCGGGCATGGACTTCGAGTACATCGTCTGCGACTCGCCGGCCGGCATCGAAAGCGGCGCCCTGATCGCCATGCACTTCGCCGACGAGGCCCTGGTCGTGACCAACCCGGAAGTCTCCTCCGTGCGCGACTCCGACCGCATCCTGGGCATGCTCAGCTCCAAGACCGCGCGCGCCATCGCGGGCGAGAGCGTCAAGGAACACCTGCTGATCACGCGCTACAACCCCAACCGCGTGCAGGACGGCCAGATGCTGTCGCTGGAGGACATCCAGGACATCCTGCGCATCGAGCTGATCGGCGTCGTGCCCGAGTCCGAAACCGTGCTGCAGGCCTCCAACCAGGGCATTCCCGCCGTGCACATGCAGGGCTCGGACGTGGCCGAGGCCTACCAGGACGTGGTCGCGCGCTTCCTGGGCGAGGAAAAGCCCATGCGCTTCACCGAAGCGCAAAAGCCCGGCTTCTTCAAACGCATGTTCGGGGGGAGGTAAGCGGCCATGTCCATGCTCTCTTTCCTGCTCGGAGAAAAGAAGAAGACGGCCTCGGTGGCCAAGGAGCGCCTGCAGATCATCCTCGCGCGTGAGCGCGTGGGCGGCAACGGCGGCGGTCCCGACTACCTGCCTGCGCTGCAAAAGGAGCTGATGGCGGTGATCTCCAAGTACGTGGACATCGACGTCAACGACATCAAGGTGCACCTGGAGCGCCAGGAAAACCTCGAAGTGCTCGAAGTCAAGATCGAACTGCCCGACGCCTCGCGCTGAGCGCTGCCACGGCCTGGGGCCGTGGCTTCATGCAATCCTGAAAGGGTTGCGGATGGCCAGGCTGCCGATGGCCTGGTCACAGTGCTTGCTCAGTCTCTTGCATTGGATTCATCGCGGCTCCAACGCAGTCCGGCTGGCATGCGGCAAGACTTTCGCCCTATTGGAAGATTTGCATGCCCGGGCTTTCTGGATACGGTAGTCGATTGTCCACCCGGGGGCCTGCAGCAGTTCACTCTGCCGCAGGCAGCATCACCTCGCTTTGCGCACGCGCGGCGGCGGGGCGCACCCACAGCAGGTAGGCGGCGCCCAGCAGCGCGATCCACAGGCCGCCCACGACCAGGGCTGCACGGGTGTGGGGGAAGTAGCCGAGCACGCCCAGCACCAGCAGCATGAAGGCGATGGCGGCCAGCGGCGCAGCGGGCCACAGCGGGACCGGGAACTTCAGCGCGGCCACTTGCTGCGGGCTCATGCGGCGGCGCGCCGCGAACTGCGACAGCAGGATCATCAGCCAGACCCAGACCGTGGCGAAGGTGGCGATGGAGGCGATCAGCAGGAACACGTCCTCGGGGATCAGGTAGTTCAGCACCACGCCGGCCAGCAGCGCCACGGCCATCACCACCACCGTCATCCAGGGCACGCCATGGCGCGAGACGCGGCCGAAGCCGGCGGGGGCCTGGCCCTGGTGCGCCATGCCGTACAGCATGCGGCCGGCGCCGAAGATGTCGCTGTTGATGGCCGACACGGCCGCCGAGATCACCACGATGTTGAGGATGGTGGCGGCCGAGGAAATGCCCAGGCCGCTGAAGATCTGCACGAAGGGGCTGCCCTGGCTGCCGATCTGCGGCCAGGGGAAGATGCTCATCAGCACGAACAGCGTGAGCACGTAGAACAGCAGGATGCGCAGCGGCACGGCGTTGATGGCGCGCGGGATCACGCGCGCCGGGTCCTTGGCCTCGCCGGCCGAGATGCCGATGATCTCGATGCCCCCGAAGGCGAACACCACCACCGCCAGCGAGGCGATCAGCCCTGAGACGCCATGGGGCATGAAGCCGCCGTGCACCCACAGGTTCTGCACGCCGGTGGGCGCCTGGCCGGCCGCCATGCCGAAGCCGAACACCATGATGCCCAGGCCGCCGCCGATCATGGCGATGATGGCCGCCACCTTGAGCAGGGACAGCCAGAACTCCATCTCGCCGAACACCTTGACCGAGCACAGGTTGAGCGCGCCGATGAAGCAGACGATGGACAGCACCCAGATCCAGCGCGGCACCTCGGGAAACCAGAACCCCATGTAGATGCCGAAGGCCGTGACGTCGGCCAGGCAGACGATGACCATCTCGAAGGTATAGGTCCAGCCCGTGACGAAGCCGGCGAACGGCCCCAGGTAGTCGCTGGCGTACTGGCCGAAGGAGCCGGGCACGGGGTTGTGCACGGCCATCTCGCCCAGCGCGCGCATCACCATGTAGACCGCCGCGCCCGCCAGCAGGTAGGCGATCAGCACCGAGGGCCCCGCCTGCTGTATGGCCTTGGCCGAGCCGTAGAACAGCCCCGTGCCTATGGCCGAGCCCAGTGCCATGAAGCGGATATGGCGGGCCGACAGCCCTCGGTGCAGGCTGCCTGCAGATGGTGAACTCATGTGCTGTCTCCCCCCGTCATTGGTGAAATGGCTGCCGCATCCACGGGCTTCATCAGCCTGTGGATGGGTCTGCGATCAGATGTATAAGCCTGTATATACAATATGCGCAGACACCGATTTCCCGGACCGGGGATTACCCGGAGGCGGGAAGGTACGGGAATGGGGGAGTCGCTGAAAGAGGCGACGAGAGTGCTGCCGCGGGCCCGGGCTCAGCCCAGGCCGCCCGTGTGCATGCGGCCTGCGTGGTACAGCAGCGGCGTGTGGCCGGCCTGGTGGCTGCACTGCTCGACCTCGCCGATGAAGATCACATGGTCGCCTTCTTCATGGCGATGGCGGTTGCGGCACTCGAAGACGGTGGTGGCTTCGGACAGCAGCGGCACGCCCTGGGCCGAGCTGCGCCAGGCGGTGTTGGCGAAGCGGTCCACGCCCTTGCGCGCGAACAGCTCGGCCAGGGGCTTTTGCGAGGCCGACAGCACGTGGATGGCGTAGTGCGAGCAATGCTGGAACACGGGCAGCGAGGCCGCCGACAGCGCCATGCTCCACAGCACCAGCGGCGGCGTGAGCGAGACGGAGTTGAACGAGCTCACGGTGACGCCCACCGGATGGCCCTGCGGGCTGCGTGCGGTGACGATGGTCACGCCCGTGGCGAACTGGCCCAGCGCGTCGCGGAACTCGCGCGACGAGAACGGGGACTGTGGAGGCAGGGCGGCCATGGCGGCGGGAGGCAGTGCGGAATTCACGGGTGCAAGAACCAGGCGGCAGCAAGGCCGCAGCAGGGCTGCAGCGTTTGGGACGGGCGCCCGGAGCCGGGCAGCAACCTTGCATTATGGGTGCGGATGCCGGCAGAAGCGGCCGATGGGGCCTCTGCCAGGGAGGTCTTTGCCCTGTGTGCGCGGCGCCGGCTCACAGCGCCATGCTCATCTGGGCGGGCGCGGCGTTCTCGTTCAGCCAGGCCTTCATGCGGGCCCGCGTGCAGCGCTGCAGCTGCATCAGCAGGGCATGCTCTGGCCAGGCCAGCGCGTGGCGCAGGCACAGGTCCTGCTGCATGCGCGCCAGCAGGGCGGCGGCCATCTCGGCATCGGCCAGCGCCCGGTGGGCACGCTCGGCCACGGGCAGGCCCAGGTGGGCGGTGAGCCGGCTCAGGCTGTGGCTGGGCGCCTCCGGGTAGATGCGGCGCGACAGCAGCACGGTGCAGGCAAAGGGCTGGGGCGCGGCCTCGCCGGCCAGGGCCAGTTCGGACTGCCAGAACTTGCTGTCGAAGGCCGCGTTGTGCGCCACCATGGGGGCGCTGCCAACGAAGCGGGCGGCATCGCGCATCACGTCCTCGGCGGGCGGCGCGGCTGCGACCATGGTATTGGTGATGCCGGTCAGCCGCGTGATGAAGGGCGGTATCCAGGCGCCGGTGCGCATCAGGCTCTGGAAGCGGTCCACGACCTGGCCGCCCTCGATCAGCACGATGGCGACCTCGGTGGCACGCGCGCCCTGGGCGGGCGCCATGCCCGTGGTTTCAAAGTCGATGACGGCAATCGGCTGCGGCATGGGGCGATTGTGCCCGGCAGTGCCCGACCGGCGTGCCGGGGCGGCTATTCCTCGGCCTGGCTGCCGTCGGCCGCGCCCAGGCGCTGCACGACCTGGTCGAGCAGGGCGTAGAGCTGCTCGATCTCTTCATGGCCCACCAGGCGCTCGATCTCGGCATAGGTCTCGGAGGAATGCGGCGCGATCTCGGCCACGATGGCGTGGCCGGCCGCCGTGAGCTCGAACTCGGCGCCGCGCATGTCGCTGGCGTGGCGCGAGCGCTCCACCAGCTGCCGGCCTTCCAGCGTCTTGAGCAGGCGCGAGAGGCTGGGCATGCTGATGTAGGTGGCCTGCGACAGTTCCATGGGCCGCAGCCTGTGCGTGACCGCCGCCATGGCGCGCAGCACGCGCCACTGCTGTTCGGTCAGGCCATGGGCGCGCAGCATGGGCCGAAAGCGCACCATGACCGATTCGCGGGCGCGCAGCAGCGCCATGGGCAGGGAGCGCGAGAAGGCGCGCAGCGGCTCGGGGGCAAAAGAGGGCGTGGTCTGGGGCATGTTCGGCAGCATCTGTCGGCTGGATTCTATGCAGCCGCCGCTCCCTCCCCGGAGCGGCGTTGCGGGCGCCTTGTCAGGCCGGGGCCTCAATAGGTCTGGCTTTTCGGCGCGGGGGCCGCTGCCTGCTTGAAGCGCGCAGCCAGCGCGCTGGTGGCCTGCACCAGCACGCTGGTGTCCAGGCCCACGGCCGTGAAGGTGCAGCCCAGCTCCAGGTACTTGCGCGCCAGGGCCTCGTTGGGCGTGAGGATGCCGGGCGCCTTGCCGGCGCGGCGTATGCGCGCGATGGCGTCGGCAATCGCCTCCTGCACCTCGGGGTGGCCGGGGTTGCCGATGTGGCCCATGGAGGCCGACAGGTCGGCCGGGCCGATGAAGACGCCGTCCACACCCTCGGTGGCGGCAATGGCGTCCAGGTGGGCCAGCGCCTGGCGTGTCTCCACCTGCACCAGCACGCAGACCTGGGCGTTGGCTTCATGGGCGTAGTTGGCGCGCCGGCCCCAGGCCGAGGCGCGCGCCCCGCCCATGCCGCGGATGCCGCCCTGGCCGTCGGCCTGCGGATAGCGCGCGGCGCGCACGATGCGTGCGGCCTGCTCGGCCGTGTCCACCATGGGCACGAGCAGGGTCTGCACGCCGATGTCCAGGTACTGCTTGATCAGCATCTCGCCGACCTCGCCGTGTCCCATGGGCACGCGGGCAATGGCATGGCTGTCGGGATAGGCCGCGATGGCCTGCAGCTGCGCCAGCAGGGTGCGCGTGTCGTTGGGCGAATGCTCGCCGTCGATCAGGAGCCAGTCGAAACCGGCGCCCGCGCAGATTTCCGCCGAATAGGCGTCGGCCAGGCCCAGCCACAGGCCGATCTGGGGTTGGTCGGCCGCAATGGCGGCCTTGAAGCGGTTCACAGGTGTCTGCATGGTGTGATTGTCCGGGCCTCAGTGGCCCATGCACAGGTACTTGGTGCTCAGGTATTCCTCTATGCCGGCGGCGCCGCCCTCGCGGCCCATGCCCGACTGCTTGACGCCGCCAAACGGCGCCACGGCCGTGCTGATGATGCCGCTGTTGATGCCCACCATGCCGTACTCCAGCGCCTCGCCCACGCGCCACACGCGGCCCACATCGCGGGCGTAGAAGTAGGCAGCCAGGCCGTACTCGGTGTCGTTGGCCATGCGGATGGCCTCTTCCTCGGTCTTGAAGCGGAACACGGGCGCCACGGGGCCGAAGACCTCTTCCCTGGCGATGCGCATGCGGTCCGTGGCGTTGGCCAGGATGGTGGGCTCGTAGAAGGTGCCGCCCAGCGCGTGGCGCTTGCCGCCCAGCACGACCTCGGCGCCGTTCTTCACGGCATCGGCCACCAGTTCCTCGACCTTGTCCACGGCGGCCTGGTCGATCAGCGGGCCCTGGCCCACGCCGGCCTCCAGGCCGTTGCCCACCTTGAGGGCCTGCACGGCGACCTTGAGCCTGGCCATGAAGGCGTCGTACACGCCGTCCTGCACCAGCAGGCGGTTGGCGCACACGCAGGTCTGGCCAGTGTTGCGGTACTTGGAGGCCATGGCGCCTTCGACGGCGGCATCGAGGTCCGCGTCATCGAAGACGATGAAGGGCGCGTTGCCGCCCAGCTCCAGCGACATCTTCTTGAGCGTGGGCGCGCATTGCTCGGCCAGCACGCGGCCCACTTCGGTGGAGCCCGTGAAGGTCAGCTTGCGCACGGCCATGCTGGCCGTGAGCACGCCGCCGATGGCGCGCGAGGAGCCCGTGATCACGCTGAACACGCCTTCGGGAATGCCGGCGCGCTGGGCCAGCTCGGCCATGGCCAGGGCCGACAGCGGTGTCTGCTGCGCGGGCTTGACGATGATGGTGCAGCCCGCGGCCAGGGCGGGTGCGACCTTGCGCGTGATCATGGCGGCCGGGAAGTTCCAGGGCGTGATCGCGGCGCAGACCCCCACGGGCTCCTTGGTCACGATGATGCGCTTGTCGGCCCAGGGCGCGGGCACGGTGGAGCCGTAGATGCGGCGCGCTTCCTCGGCAAACCACTGCACGTAGGAGGCCGCGTAGGCGATCTCACCGCGCGACTCGGCCAGGGGCTTGCCCTGCTCGCTGGTCATGATCAGGGCCAGGTCCTCCTGGTTCTCCATCATCAGCTCGAACCAGCGCTGCAGCAGGCGCGCGCGGGCCTCGGCGGTCTGCTGCTTCCAGAGGGCGAAGGCGCGTTCGGCGGCGGCGATGGCGCGCTGCGTCTCGGCCTCTCCCATGCGGGGCACATGGCCCACGGACTCGCCCGTGGCGGGGTTGTGGACGTCGATGCGGCTGCCATCGTCGGCGGCCAGCCATTGGCCGTCGATCAGGCAGAGGTTCTTGAGCAGGCTGGGGTCGCGCAGGGCAAGCGGCATGGGAAATCTCCAATAAGGGCGGGGCAGGCGTCGGGACGACGGCGCCTAGAAAAAACGGAATTGCAGGCGGCCCAGCGGGCCGTAGTCGGCATCGAACAGGTCGCCGGCCCTGGCCGCCACGGGGCGCGTGAACGAGCCGGCCAGCACGGTCTGGCCGGCCTCCAGGGCCTCGCCCCAGGGCGAGAGCTTGTTGGCCAGCCAGGCCACGCCGATGGCGGGATGGCCCTGCACGCCGGCAGCCAGGCCGGTCTCCTCGACCACCCCGTTCTGGCGCAGTATGGCGCCGCACCAGGGCAGGTCAAGCACCCCGGGAACAGCCTGCCCGGCGCCGACCACGATGCCCGCATTGGCCGCGTTGTCGCTGATGGTGTCGTAGACCTTGCGCATGGCCTTGGTGTGGCGGTCGAACTGCTCGATGCGCGCGTCGATGATCTCGATGGCCGGCGTCACATGGTCGGTGGCGTCCAGCACGTCCTGCAGCGTGATCTCCTTGCCGCCAGGCAGGCCCGGGCCGCGCAGCGGCGCCTTGAGCACGAAGGCCAGCTCCACCTCCACGCGCGGCGCGATGAAGTGGGCGGCCGGGATGTCCAGCACCTGGCCCGGCGTGCAGCGGTAGAGCATGCTGTCGAGCAGGGTGCCGTAGTCGGGCTCGTCGATCTGGCTCGATATCTGCATGGCGCGCGAGGTCAGGCCGATCTTGTGGCCGATCACCTTGCGCCCCGCCGCGATCTGCAGGCGCACCCATTCGCGCGAGACGCGGTAGCCATCCTCCACGGTCATGCCGGGAAAGCGCTTGGAGAAATGCTCGACCTGCACGCGCGTCTTCTCGCTGCGGTCGAGCTCCTGGGCCAGTTGGGTCAACAGTTCTTGGGAAAACATTTCAAGGCCTGGAAAAGAGAGGGTGGAGGGTGCTGTGCTTGCCGTCATACACCTGGCTCGGGCTTTCATCGACCTGCACGGTCAGGCCCAGGTGGCGCTGCGCGAACAGCGGCTGCAGATGGCGGCGCGCGCAGGCCAGCAGGGCGTCGCCTGCCTGCTGCTGCACGGCGGCCGAGCGGCCCCGGCCCATGCGCAGGTTGATGTAGATGAAGCCGTAGTCGCCATCGCCGCCCGCTGCGCGGCCCGCAGCCCCGCCATCGGCCACGGCGCTGTGCGGCGCGGGGTAGGCCAGCACGCGCGTGCCGCCCGTGGGAAAGACCTGGGCGCCGTCTTCGGCGCGCACGGTGAGCATGGTGTCGGCCAGGGCGCGGCACAGCTGCGTCATGTCGGTGTGCGCGTCCAGGCTGGCCGTGTAGAGGATGACCACGTGCGGCATTCAGGCCACCTCCATGGTGGCGGCCGTGCAGCTCACGGCGAAGATGGGAATGGGCTGGCAGTACAGCACCTGACCCGCGCCGCGCGCGGCGGCGGCCACGGCGATGAAGCTGCGGATCTCGAAGCCGCCCTGGCCGCCGTCGCGGTAGGTCTCGGCGTCGGTGTACGACAGCAGCGCGTCCCGGTCGTTGCGGCACCAGCGGTCCATGAACTGCTGGTCCCACTCCCAGTTGACCTTGCCCGAGTCGGGCGTGGCCGGCCAGTGCGAGATGCCGCCCGTGCCCACGATGGCGATGCGCTCGGGCGCCTTGTCGCAGGCGCGGCGCAGGGCCTCGCCAAAGGCCCAGGCGCGGTGCAGCGGCGTCAGCGGCGGGCCCTGGCAGTTGATGTTGACGGGGATGATGTCCTTGTCATAGGCCGGCGTCAGAAAGTGCAGCGGGACCATGATGCCGTGGTCGAACTTCCACTCCTCGGCAAAGGCCACGTCCACGGTCTGCATGACCTCGGTGATCAGGCGCCGCGACAGCTCGGCATTGCCGGGGATGCGGTGGCGCTCTATGCCCAGCCAGGCCGGGTCCTCGATGGGCCCTTCGTAGTGGTTTGCCATGCCGATGGCATAGGCCGGCATGTTGTTCATGAAGAAGTTGGCGAAGTGCTCGGCCGCGATGACGATCACGGCATCGGGGCGCGCCGCCTCCAGCCGTGCGCCCATGTCGCGGAAGGCGGCATGGAAGGCATCCCTGGTGGCCGGATCGGCCAGGTGTGCGCGGCCCGTGATGCCGGGCGCGTGGCTGCAAACGCCTGCAAATACCAGACTCATCTCAAACTCCTGCGATCTTTTCGTTGGTGGCTGTCGTCATCGCGTAGACGCCCGCGCGCACCGGTCCGTGCTTTTGCACGCCGTCGCGCATGGCCTGCAGGTAGTCGGCCCAGGGCATGCCCAGCAGCGGCGCGAAGTGCATCAGCAGCTGGCCGTTGCAGCCCAGCACGTAGAGCTTGCCGATGTCGCCGTGGAACATGGCTTCGTACTCCTCGGGCTCCAGCGCGTACTCGGCCAGCAGCGCGGCGCGGTCCTCGGCAAAGCGCCGCTGCACCTCGGGCTCGCGGTTGAGCTGGAACAGGAATTTCTGCATGGTGTACAGGCTCATGGCGGCTCCCGGTGTCTGCCTCAACCCAGCGTGATGTTGGCGCGGCGGATGATGGCTTCGTACTTGGCGATTTCGCTGGTGACGAAGGCCGCGAACTGCTGCGCCGTGCCGGCCTGCGAGACGATGCCGCCGCGCGCGAAAGCGTCCACCACGGCGGGCTCGGCCAGGGCCTTGACCACGGCGGCGTTGATGCGCTGCACCAGCGCATCGGGCGTGGCGCCGGGTGCCAGCAGACCCTGCCAGGAGTTGGATTCCAGCGCCACGCCCTGCTCGGCCAGCGTGGGCACCTGGGGCGCGAACTGCGAGCGCTGGCGCGTGGCCATGCCCAGTGCCACCAGCTTGCCGCTTTGCACATGGCCACGGAACTCGGGCCAGTTGCCGAACATCACGTCCACCTGGCCGCCCAGCAGGTCGGCCAGCGCCGGGCCCTGGCCCTTGTAGGGGATGTGGACCATCTCGATGCCCATCTCCTGGCACAGCAGCGCGCCCGACAGATGGGCCGAGGTGCCGTTGCCGAACGAGGCATAGCTGAGCTCGCCGGGCCTGGCCTTGGCGCGGCTGCGCAGATCGGCCAGCGTCTTCAGGCCGCTGCCCGGGTGGGTGGCCAGCACATGCTCTGACAGGCCCATCAGCGCCACGGGCTTGAGGTCGCGCGTGGTGTCGTAGGGCAGGTTCTTCACCAGCGTCTTGTTGGCCGTGAAGCTGTTGGCCACGCACACCAGGGTGTAGCCGTCGGCCGGCTGCTTGGACACATAGTCCACGCCGATCACCGTGCCCGCGCCGGGCTTGTTCTCCACGATCACAGGCTGGCCCAGGGACTTGCCCAGCTCGGTGCCCACCAGGCGCGCCACCAGGTCGGTGGTGCCGCCCGGCGTGAAGGGCACGATGATGCGCAGCGGTTTTGCAGGCCAGGTGCCGGCCGGGCTACCGGGCTGGGCCTGGGAAAGGCCCGGGAGCATCAGCGCTGCGGCCGTGGTGGCTGCGGTGGATTGCAGGAAATGGCGGCGTTGCATGTCTTGTCTCCTCGGTTCTCTTTGTCGTTGTCGCTGGTCGCCCGTTCAGACGCCCCAGTGCGGGATATGGTGCGAGCCCAGCGAGACGGCCACGTTCTTGGGCTCGCAGAAGACTTCGTAGCTCCAGCTGCCGCCCTCGCGGCCCGTGCCCGAGGCCTTGGTGCCGCCGAAGGGCTGGCGCAGGTCACGCACGTTCTGGCTGTTGACGAAGCACATGCCGGCCTCGATGGCGGCGGCCACGCGGTGGGCGCGGCCCACGCTCTCGGTCCAGACGTAGCTGGACAGGCCGTACTGGATGTCGTTGGCCAGGCGCACGGCCTCGGCCTCGTCGCTGAAGGGGATGATGCAGGCCACGGGGCCGAAGATCTCGTCCTGGGCGATCTGCATGCGGTTGTCCACGTCGGCAAACACCGTGGGCAGCACGTAGTTGCCCTTGCGCACGCGCTCGGACAGCACGGGCGCATCCAGGCCGCCGCACAGCATGCTGGCGCCTTCCTTCTGGCCCAGTTCGATGTAGTGGCGCACCTTGGCCAGGTGGCTGGCGCTGATCATGGGGCCGACGATGGTGGATTCGTCCAGCGGGTCGCCCACGGTGATCTTCCTGGCGCGCTCCACGAAGCGGTCCACGAACTTCGCGTAGATGCCCTTTTGCACCAGGATGCGGCTGCCGGCCGTGCAGCGCTCGCCGTTGTTGGAGAAGATCATGAACACGGCCGCATCCAGCGCGCGCTCGAAGTCGGCGTCGTCAAAGATCACGAAGGGGCTCTTGCCGCCCAGCTCCATGCTGAACTTCTTGAGGCCGGCGGCCTGCACGATGCGGTTGCCGGTCTGGGTCGAGCCCGTGAACGAGACTGCGCGCACATCGCGGTGGCGCACCAGGGGCTCGCCCGCGTCCTTGCCGTAGCCGTGCACCAGGTTGAGCACGCCGGGCGGAATGCCGGCCTCCAGCGCCAGCTCGCCCAGGCGCGCGGCCGTCATGGGCGACAGCTCGCTCATCTTGAGCACGGCCGTGTTGCCGAAGGCCAGGCAGGGCGCCACCTTCCAGGTGGCCGTCATGAAGGGCACGTTCCAGGGCGAGATCAGCGCGCACACGCCCACGGGGTGGAACAGGGTGTAGTTCAGGTGCGTGGGCGTGGGATAGGTGTGGCCGTCCACGCGCGTGCACATCTCGGCAAAGTAGTAGAAGTTGTCGGCCGCGCGCGGCACCAGCTGCTTGCCCGTCTGGGCGATGACCTGGCCGCAGTCGTTGGTCTCGGTCTGCGCGATCTCGGGCACATGGCGGGCGATCAGGTCGCCCAGCTTGCGCACGAGCTTGGCGCGTTCGGTGGCGGGCGTGTTGGCCCATTTCGGGAAGGCGTTCTTTGCGGCGGCGACGGCGGCCTGCACCTCGGCCTCGCCGCCTGCGGCGACCTCGGCCAGCACCTCCTGGGTGGCGGGGTTGACGGTCTCGAAATAGTCCTTGCCGGCGACGGCCTTGCCGTCGATCAGGTGGTCAATGCGCATGGGGATTCCTTGGCGTGTGCGATGGGTTCAGGAGGCGGCCGGCGCGTCGCCGACGATGGTGTTGACCAGGCGGCCCAGGCCTTCGATCTCGGTGACGATCTCGTCGCCCACGCGGGAGTCGGCCACGCCGTCGGGCGTGCCGGTGAGGATGAGATCGCCGGGGTTCAGGGTCATGAAGCCCGACAGGTGGGCGATCAGCGAGGGGATGTCATGCACCATGTCGCGCGTGCTGCCGTCCTGCTTGAGCTCGCCGTTGACCCAGCTGCGCAGGCGCAGATTCATGGGGTCGGGCACATCGGCTGCATCGACGAACCACGGGCCCACGGGCGTGGCGCCGTCGCGGTTTTTCACGCGCAGGTTGGGCCGGTAGAAGTTCTCCAGGTAGTCGCGTATGGCGTAGTCGTTGGCCGTGCAGTAGCCGGCGACCACGCCGTAGGCGTCTTCGCGGCGCACGTTGCGGCAGGTCTTGCCTATGACCACGCCCAGCTCGCACTCGAAGTGCATGTAGGCCACGTCGGCGGGCCGGTACGTGCGGCCGTGGTGGCCGTTCAGCGTGTTCGGGCCCTTGAGGAAGACCAGCGGCTCCTCGGGCGCCTTGTTGAAGGCGATTTCCTTGGCATGGTCCGCATAGTTCAGGCCCAGCGCGAAGACGGTGCCGAACTGCAGCGGCGGCAGCCACTGCACGGCGGTCTCCGCCACCAGGCGGCCATTGGGCAACTGCACCTGTCCGTGCGGGCCTTCGGTGACCTGCAGGGTCTGCCCTTCGAAGATGACGCGTCCGTGCTTCATGCTGCTGCTCCCTGTTCTGCCACCACCGAATGCGTGAGCCGGCCCAGGCCGGGCACCTCGATGACCACGCGGTCCCCGGGCCGCGCCAGCGGCGCGCCTTCGCCCGGGCCCAGCAGCAGCACGTCGCCGGGCGACAGCGTCATGAATTCGGTCACGTCGGCCAGCAGCCTTGCGGGCGGGCGCACCAGGTCGGCAAAGCCGCGCTGCCAGACCTGTTCACCATTGATGGACACCGTGAGCGTGGCCGCCTGTGCGTCAAAGCCTGTGGCGCGAACGAGGGTGCCCAGCGGGCAGAAACCGTCGCGGCAGCGCTGGCGGATGGCGGGGCGGTAGTAGTTCTCGTGCGGCAGCGTGAGGTCGCTGGCGATCAGCCAGCCGGCCACATGGTCCATAGCCGTTGCTTCGCTGACGCGCGTGGCGCTGCGGCCGATCACCAGGCCGATGCTGGCATCGACGCGGACCTCGCCCGGATCGGCCGGCAGGGCCACCGCAGCGCCGTCGCGCGCCCAGGTGTTGCGTGGCTTGAGATAGAGCACGGGGGCGCGCGGAGCGGCCTTGTAGGGCGCGCTGTCGAACTGCGGCGACAGGCGCTGCACGGTGGCCTGCTGGTTGAGCAGCGTGCCGTAGACCGTGCCCAGCGCAAGGCCGTCATCCAGGAGAAAGGGCTGAATCTGCATGGTGTGGATTTAGTTAACGTGGTAATTATTGTTTTTGCAACAAGCCCCGTCAACACGGTGGATTCAGGGTTTTCCCAGGCCGCAGCAAAAAGCCCCTGCGCGGCGAACCGTGCAGGGGCTTGAAGGGGGTACCGGGCGCTGCTGGTGCTGGCGTCAGCCGCGGCGGCGGCGCAGTGCGGCCATGCCGCCCAAGGCCAGCGCCAGCAGCGCCTGGGCCAGTGTGGACAGGCCGGGCACGGGGGTGGCCGTGGCGCCGGGCGGCAGGGCCGCAGGCGCGGCCACCGCCACGGGGTCCACGATGACGCCGTTGACGGCCAGGTCGCTGTCTCCCGTCTGCCCGTCGGTGATGTCGAAGCTCACCGAGCGGCGGTCGGGTGCGAAGCGGTAGGCCGACGCGGCCAGTTCATACCAGTGCGCCGTGGGCGTGGCGGCCGTGGGGCCGTACTTCCAGAGCGTGGCCTGGGCGGGTGCGGCTTCAGGCAGGTCCATGCGGATGGTGGCCATGGAGCCCGGCGTGCCGCCCATGAGCACGAAGCTCAGGCTGCCGTAGGGCATGCGCAGGTTGCCCGGCAGCGGGCTTTGCGAGGGCGCAGGCTGAAAGCCTGCCGAGTTCGAGGCGAACTGCCACTGGTCTGCACCCACGTTGCCGGTGCCGTTGCTCACGCCCGCCGTATTGCTGCCCGTGCCGATCTGCGTGCCGATGAGCACGGGCTTGCTCAGCGCCAGCACAGCCGGCGCGCTGGCCGTGCCCGATGCCGGCAGGTTGACCGCATGCACGCGGTAGCTCACGGCAGGGTCCAGTCCGGTGAAGGACAGCGTGGCGGCCGTGCCGGCTGCGGTGCTGACCGTATTGCTGGCAGGGGCCGGCAGGCCGGCGGCATCCAGTCCGGCCATGACCTGTTCCCAACTGGGGACTGGTGCGTTGGCTGGGAGGGCCACGGCGCGCAGGCTGCCGCCCATGCTGGGGGTGGCCTGGACCACGGCCGATGTCTGGTCCACGGCCTGGGCGGTCAGGGCCACGGTGGACAGGGCGGGCACCGCCAGGCTGTCCAGGCGCGCCTTTTTCCAGGCGGCATAGGGCAGGTCCTTGGCCACGGTGCCATCGCCGTAGAAATCGGCATCGCCGCAGTCGCTGATGATGTCCACGCTGCCGCCTGCGTCCAGGCTGGCCGGCATGGCGCCTATGCCTTCGGCCGAGCAGGCGGTATTGGGCACGGTGATGGCGGCCAGGTCGGCAGCGCGCGGGCGCAGGTTCAGGGCCAGGCCTGCGCCGTTCACGCGGCCATCCCAGGAATAGAGCTGGAAGTTGCGCGGCGCGGTACCCGTGGCGCTGGCCGAGGGGCCGGCAATGATCAGGTACTCGCCGGCCGCGTTCTTGCGGATTTCGCGGATGCCGCGGCCGCCCAGGTCCAGGCGGATCGGCTGGCCCATGGTCGCGCTGCCCTTGCTGCCGCCATCGGCGGCAGGCAGGGCCGCGAAGTTGGTCACGGGCACGATCAGCGCATGCGTGCGGCCCGTGGTTTGGTCGGCCGTGACGGCCGGCGCGCCCGGTGCCGGCACCAGCGGCGCGCGAAAGCCCAGCCAGGCGGCGCCGTCGTCGGGGCTGGTGGACATGCCTTCGATGGAAAAGCCGCTCATTGTCTCGGCCTCGGGCGCCTTGGTGGCGCCGCCGTCCGAGCTGGCCACTAGGCCCAGGTAGTGGGCGGCAAGGCCGTCATGCGCGGCCGCGTCCCAGCTGCGCAGGTCCTCGCGCAGCCAGCGGTAGTAGCCTCGTGCGGTCAGCGCCGTGGAGGCGCCGGAGCCGGTCACATCCATCGCCGCCAGGCGCCAGCGGTCGGTGCGCGACTTGCCGCTCTTGTTGTTGGAGTGCGAGCCCGCCACGTACACGCGGCTGCCCAGGGCAAAGCTGGCCTCGATGTCCATTTCCTCGTCGCTCTTGCAACTGTCCAGGCCCGTGAGGCCGGCGCCGGTGCAGGCGGCGGCATCGGCTAGGCCCAGGGCGGTCCTGTCCAGCATCAGCGGCTTGATGGGCAGCCCGCCGGCGGGGCCATAGGCCGAGAAGGAGTTGCCGGCCGGCAGCGCATTGCCCGAGGCATCCTGGACAGGCGCCTCGTCGTCGCCCACCAGCATGGTGGCGGCATCGATGACGATGGCCGTCGATGCGTCCGAGCGCCCGGCCAGCCAGCGCGGGCTGGTGTTGGCGGCGGTGTTGGCCGAGGCCGCGTACTTGATGGTGCGGCTGACGGAGGCGCCGCCCGCGTTGGTCAGCGTGACGGTGATGTCGGCATAGCCCACGCCGGTGGGAGTGATCCTGAGCACGGCGTTGCCGGCCTGGTTGGACGCGGCCAGGCCGGCGTCGGCCACCACGGCCTGGTTGCTCGAACGCGCAGTGACCTGTACGCCGCCAGCGCCCCCCGCATCCTGCACCGTGAAGCCGATGCCTGCCGAGGCCAGCGGGTCGTTGGCGTCGCCGACCACGCCGGAAAACGCGGTCAGTTCGGGCAGCGAGGCCGTCGGCGGGGCCGAGGCCATGAAAGGCACGCTCACTGCAGCCGTGCTCCCGCCGAGGCCGTTGACGGCGCGCACGCGCAGCGTATAGCTGCCGGGCTGCAGGCCTTCCAGCGCCTGGCTGTTGCCCAGGGCCACGGCCGTGGAGGCTACCGATGCAAAGCTGTCCTGCGACAGCTCCACCACGTAGTAGGCTGCGCCCGGCACGGCGTCCCAGGCGGCCGTCACGCGGTTGCCGGCCGGGGTGGCCGCCAGGTTGGAGGGAGCGGCGGGCACGGTCGCCGGCACGGTCTCCAGCGGAGCCCAGGCCACGCCATAGAACACGCCGTCCTGCGGCGCGGCGATGGACTCGGCCGTGCCCGACAGCGTGCCGGCGTAGCCGCCGTGATCGAAGGCGCGGTACAGGCGGCCCGTGGTGTCGGTGGCCATCAGCATCACATTGCCGCCGCCGGTATCGAAGGCGGCCAGGCCGTGGACCTTGGACAGGCCGGCAATGGAGCCAGCGGGCTGCCAGCTGGTGCCGTCCATCGAGAGGCGGAATTTCCGGATGGCGCCGGTATCGTTGTCCGCCACGTAGACGGTGTTCGCCAGGGCGGGGCCGCCATCGAGTTGCAGGAAGGCGATGCCGCGGTAGGTGGAGGGCGTCAGGCCCGCCAGGGGCAGGGCCGTCTGGATGCCCGTGGTCGGCAAATTCGTGCCGATCTGGTTGAGCGAGCCGCCGTTGATGGCGGCGATCAACTGGCCGCCGGCGACCGCCAGGCCCTGGACATTGCTGCTGTTCAGTTGGGAGATGCCCGTGCCGTCGGCAGCCACGTGCCAGACGCCATTGTTGGCCGTGGCCGTGCCCTTGCCGCTGGCCCAGACGGCGCCGCAGTCGCTGCTGGCTGCACCGCGGATGGTGTCCTTGCTGAAAGCCGTGGTGCCAAGCGGGCGCAGGCTTTTCACGTCGGAGTCGAACCCCACCACGGCCACGGCGCGCTGGGCCGCCGCTGCCGTGACGCCGTTGGGCTCGGTGCCGCCGGTGGCCACGGCATAGCCGGGAACCACCAGACACAGGCCATTGTCCGAGCGGTTGAGCAGGCCTTCCGAGCCCTTGCTGCTGGCCGTCAGCGGCGTTGCACCGCCTGACAGCGGCAGCGATTGGACCAGGGTGCCGTCCACGCGGTACTCGTCCAGGTACACAGGCAGGGCGCCCGTGCCTGTGCCCACGCGGTAGGCCACCAGGTTGCCCGGGGTGAAGGGCGCGGACCATGCAGCGCCACACAGGGCCAGGCAGGCCGTTGCAATCGCCTTGTGCCGCCAATCCAAAGTATCCATGCGCATGCTCACCATCCCCTGTGTGACAAATCGCGCGACTGTAAAAGGCGGCTGTGACAGCCCGGTGACGGCAGGCCATGCACGACGGCGGCAAGCTGCCATGCAAAAAAGACGGCTCCCGCGCGGGAGCCGTCTTTGGTTCATTGCGCCGTGAAGCCTGCGCTTTGCTTTTTCTGGTTATGGGCGCCGCATGTCCACGGTGCAGCGGATCAGCGGATCAGCAGCACTGGCACCTGGCTGCCGGCCAGCACCTGGGTGCTGACCGAGCCCATGACCAGGCGGCCCAGCGCGCCATGGCCATGCGTGCCCATGACCAGCAGGTCGAACTTGCCTTCCTCGGCGGCCTTGATGATGGAGTCGGCGACCGGGCCCACCTTGCTCAGGCGCGTGGCCTGCACGCCGTGTTCGGCCAGGTAGCTGCACACGGGGTCCAGCACCTTGGTCGATTCCTCGGCGTAGTACTCGTCCACCACCTCCTTGCCCAGGGCGGCACGCGCGCGGGCCGGCAGCTGGGGCTGGACGGTGATGGCGCTGTAGCTGTGGGCGGAGCCCAGGATCTCGGGGTGCGAGGTCAGGTAGGCCAGCATCTTCTGGGTGTAGGGGCTGCCATCGACTGCGAGCAGGATGTTCATGAAAGTCCTCCTTTGGTATGGCCCAAGACTAAGCCCAAGCCGGGATGGAGTGCTTGATCCAGGTCAAGCGCGGACCGGCGCATCTGCCACCTCTGCCGCCCCTGCGGTCACGTGCACCGGCAACTCGATGGTAGAGCGCGGGAAAAAGCCCTCCTGCTCGCCCTTGCGTGCATAGCCCAGCGGGTTGGCCACCACGCGGCAGCGCCAGGCGCTGCCATCGTCGCGCAGGCCCTCGGCCACATAGTCGCTGGGCGAATGCAGGTGGCCGTGCAGCCACAGATCGGCAAAGGGCAGCAGGTCGTCGAGCACATTGCAAAAGCCGGCCGTGCCGGGCACCAAGCCATAGCGCGGATCGGCGCTGCGCAGGCTGGGCGCGAAGTGCGTGACGGCCACCGTGGGACCATCGAAAGGCCGGGCCAGCGCCTGGCGCAGCCATTGCTGGCAGACCAGCGACTGCTCGCGCATGGGCTCGGCCAGGAAGGGCTCGCCGCCGCGCGTGCCGCCGGTCTTGTGCAGGTAGAAGTTGGCGGCGCGGAAGGCCTTCTCGCGCAGCTTGAGCAGCCGGGCCAGATCGGTTACGCCTTCGTGCATGGACATGGCGTCGTAGTCGCTCCACAGCGTGGTGCCCACGAAGCGCACGCCGTCCAGCACGGCGGTCTCGCGCTCCAGCCAGACCATGCCCATGCGCTCGCAGGCGGCGCGCAGGCGGGCATGGGCGGCGTCGAAGTCCTGCATGTCGTACTCATGGTTGCCCGGCACGAAGATCACGGGGCAGGGCCAGCCCGCGTACTGGGGCAGGGGAGAGAAACGCTCCAGCCCGAAGTGCTCGCCTTGCAGCAGGCTGCCGCTTTGGTAGGAGCCTATGTCGCCGGCCAGCACCAGCACGTCGGCATCGGGTGCGGGCTCGGCGATGAAATGCGGATGGGCCTCGAGGTGCAGGTCGGACAGCAGCTGGATCTTCATGCGGCCAAGTGTAGAACCTGCGCTGGCGCGCGCCCCCGCAACACGCTCTCAGGTGTGCGGGAAGGTGGCTTCGGCCGAGCGCGTGAGCGTGCGCAGCAGCCATTCATAGGCCTGCGGGTGCTGGCCGCGCCGGCGCCACAGCGCGTCCACATGCACGGGCTGCACGTCGAAGGGCAGCTCGCGCAGCACCAGCTTGTCGGCCATGCCGGTCACGGGCACGAAGTGGCGCGGCAGGATGGTCAGCAGGTTGGAGTTCATGACCACGCGCCCGGCCGTGAAGAACTGGTTGACGGTGAGCACCACCTGGCGCGTGCGGCCCAGCGAGGCCAGGGCCTCGTCGATGAAGCCGAAGGAGCGGCCCGAGAAGCTCACCAGCATGTGGCGCGCCGCGCAGTAGTTGTCCAGCGTCAGCGGCACATCGGCCAGCGGATGGCCCTGGCGCATCACGCACAGGTACTCGCCTTCATACAGGCGCCGGCTGTCGAAGGCCACCAGGGCGCCCGACTGCGCGCGCGCCGTCAGGTCGGCCAGCGCGGCGGGGAAGTAGCCCACGGCCATGTCGGCCTCGCCGGCCTCCAGCAGGCCGCGCGGGTCGCGCGTGGTCAGCGGCAGCACGCGGATGCCCACGCCGGGCGCCTCGCGCTCCAGCAGGCTGAACATGGGCGGGATCAGCGTGGCGGCCGTGGCGTCGGCCATGGCCAGCACAAAAGTGGCGGTGGCGGTGGAAGGATGGAATTCGCCCGGCGTCAGCGTGTCCTGCAGCTGCTGCAGCGCCTCCCGGATCACGGGCCACAGCGCCAGCGCACGCGGCGTGGGCTCCACGCCCTGGCCCTGGCGCACCAGGAGCTCGTCGCCCAGGGCCTCGCGCAGGCGTCGCAGGGCGTTGCTCACGGCCGGCTGGGTGATGGCCAGCTTGTGGGCCGCCCGCGTCAGGCTGCGCTCTGCCATCACCTCGTCGAAGACGCGCAGCAGGTTCAGATCCAGTGTGCGGAAGTTCAGGGCAGACATGGCGGCGGGCGCTGAGTCATCACTGGCGTGAATGCTACAGATTCAAGATATAAATTTGAAGAGCTCTAGGGTAAACCCTATAGTTACACCTAGTCGCCCGCCACGCCGTCAAAAGCGGCTATTTAACTGGGTTTATCTGCCATGAGCAACTTCATTTACAACTCCTACTGTGTCGAGCACCCTGGTGTGGTGCATGTCTATCAAGCCGCCGATGACCGCAAGAGCGCTGCCAAGCGTTTCTCCGGCAAGCGTGGCGCCAGCGCCCTGCTGCTCGCTGCCCTGGTGGCCGCGCTGATGGTGGTGGTCAACGAGGTCGCCCACAACTGGACCGACGGCCACATGCTGGGCGCCTGGGTGGTGCTGTGGGTTGCCGCCTTCATGGGCCTGGCCCTGTTCTCCGCTCCCGCCCGCCGCGCTGCCATGACGGCCCGCGCCGGCTACCGCGCCTGGACCGAGAGCCGCCAGCAGGCTGCCGCCGACGAGCGCATCTGGAATGCCGCCCTGCAGGACGCCCGCCTGATGGCCGACCTGGCCCGCGCCATGGATAGGCAAGGCAACTGATCTCTGCCTGGGGCGCCTTGCGGCGCTCCTCCAAAAAAAGCCGCTGCCCACAAGGCGCGGCTTTTTTGTTGTCTGGGGGCGTCGTTGAAACGCCACAAAAAAAGCCTCGCACTGCGAGGCTTTTTCCATGGGTCGAGAGCTACTCAGGGACTCATTGTTCTGTGCATCTTCCACAGTCCATGAAACTGGCGCTGCCCAAAGCAAGGGGCACCGAGGAAGGGTCGCCCCGCACCGAGGGTGCCGTCCCCCCCGCGAAGCGAGAGGGGGAAGCGGCGTAGCCGCTCAGGGGGAGCTTTATGTCCCCAGGCGCTTTTCCAGTTCGGCCTTGGTCACCAGCAGCTCCTGGGGCAGCTTGTGGGCCAGCTTGTCGAAGTGCTCGGTGTGCAGCTGCATTTCCTCGGCCCAGGCGGCCTTGTCAATGCTGGTCACGCTGGCGAACTGGTCTGCGGAGAAGTCCAGGCCGGTCCAGTTGATCTCGGCGTACTGGGGCGCAATGCCGAAGGCTGTCTGCTCGCCCTGTGCCTGGCCTTCGAGGCGGTCGATCATCCACTTCAGCACGCGCATGTTCTCGCCGTAGCCGGGCCAGACGAACTTGCCGTCGGCGTTCTTGCGGAACCAGTTGGTGGTGAAGATCTTGGGCAGGACGGCGCCCTGGCCTTCGATCTTGGCGCCCAGCGTGAGCCAGTGCTGGAAGTAGTCGCTCATGTTGTAGCCGGCAAACGGCAGCATGGCGAAGGGGTCGCGGCGCACCACGCCCTGGGCGCCGAAGGCGGCGGCCGTGGTTTCCGAACCCATGGTGGCGGCCATGTAGACGCCTTCGGTCCAGTTGCGGGCCTCGGTCACCAGCGGCACGGTGGTGGAGCGGCGGCCGCCGAAGATGATGGCGTCGATCTTCACGCCCTTGGGATCGTCCCAGGCTTCGTCCAGCGCGGGGTTGTTGGTCGCGGCCACGGTGAAGCGGGCGTTGGGGTGGGCGGCCTTGGCGCCGGTCTCGCGGGCGATCTGGGGCGTCCAGTCCTTGCCTTGCCAGTCGATCAGGTGGTCGGGCTGCTTGCCGGTGTCCTTGTCCATGCCTTCCCACCACACGTCGTTGTCATCGGTCAGCGCGACGTTCGTGAAGATCACGTTCTTGTCGAGGCTGGCCATGCAGTTGGGGTTGGTGTGGTAGTTCGTGCCCGGGGCCACGCCGAAGTAGCCGGCTTCGGGGTTGATGGCGCGCAGCGAGCCGTCGGCCTGGGGCTTGATCCAGGCGATGTCGTCGCCGATGGTGGTGACCTTCCAGCCTTCGAAGACCTTGGGCGGCACCAGCATCGAGAAATTGGTCTTGCCGCAGGCGCTGGGGAAGGCCGCAGCCACGTGGTACTTCTTGCCCTGGGGGTTGGTCACGCCCAGGATGAGCATGTGCTCGGCCAGCCAGCCCTGGTCGCGGCCCATGGTGGAGGCGATGCGCAGCGCAAAGCACTTCTTGCCCAGCAGGGCGTTGCCGCCGTAGCCCGAGCCATAGCTCCAGATTTCGCGCGTCTCGGGGTAGTGGACGATGTACTTGGTCTTGTTGCAGGGCCAGCTGGTCTGGTCCTTCTCGCCTTCGGCCAGGGGCGCGCCCACGGTGTGCACGCAGGGAACGAACTCGCCTTCCACGCCGATCACGTCATACACGGCACGGCCCATGCGGGTCATGATCTTCATGTTGACGGCTACATAGGCGCTGTCGGACAGCTCCACGCCCACGTGGGCGATGGGCGAGCCCAGCGGGCCCATGGAGAAGGGCACCACATACATGGTGCGGCCGGCCATGCAGCCGTCGAACAGCGGCTGCAGCGTGGCGCGCATCTCGTTCGGGGCCATCCAGTTGTTGGTCGGGCCCGCATCTTCCTTGTTGGCCGAGCAGATGTAGGTGCGGTCCTCGACGCGTGCCACGTCGGACGGGTCGGACCAGGCCAGGTAGCTGCCGGGGCGCTTGACGGGATCGAGCTTCTTGAAGGTGCCGGCATCGACGAGCTGCTGGCACAGCTGCTCGTACTCTTCCTGGGAGCCGTCGCACCAGTGGATCCGGGCGGGCTTGCACAGTGCGGCCATCTCGGCCACCCAGGCGATCAGGCGGCTGTTCTTGACGTAGGCAGGGGCCTGGATGTTCAGGCCTTGCATGACGGGTGCGTTCATCGCGGAGCTTCCTTCAATTGAAAAAACCAGTTTTTCAAAGGGGACGCGCCTGTTGCCGCGCCAACTTTGAGAAACGGGCTCTCGTTCAGTCGGCGCGCGAAGGAAGCTCTTCTCGGGGCGGCGAGGCGGCGCTGGCGGAAGCTGGCGGCGCACCGGCTGGGGATTCGATTCTAGGGAGCGGTCACGAATTTGTCAGCAAACGAATGGCAAAAACTATGCATTCTATGCATCAAAGTATGCAATATGGATGTTTGATTTGCCTGCCGAACAGGCAAGCAAAAAGCCCCGCAGGGCGGGGCTTTTGACGGGGGAAGGCAAGGCTTGGTCAGGCCATGTTCACCGCAATGAAGGCCAGCAGGAACATCATCACGGCACCGGCCAGCGGCAGGATGACGGGGATGTAGGGCACGACGGCCTCCGTGGCGTCGTCGGTGGCCGTGGCTTCGGTGGCGTGGTTCGCGGCGGGATCATGCGACATGCGGTGCGCTCCTGGCTGCAGTGGGGTTCGGACCATTCTAGGCAGTGTCGGCGGCACGCGCGTCTGGGGAAAGCCATGACGCGCGCGGTATCACGCCGCATTGACCTGCATGCCTTCCGCCTGCAGGGCAGCGATGACCTCTTCGATGTGGGCCTTGTTGCGGGTCTGCAGCACCAGCTCGATCTCCACGCTCTGCGCGGCCAGCATGGTGAAGGCGCGCTGGTGGTGGACCTCCTCGATATTGGCCCCCGCCGCCGCCACCGTGGCCGTGATGCGCGCCAGCACGCCGGGCACGTCGCGTGCGCTGACCTTGATGCGCGCCAGCCGCCCGGAGCGCACCATGCCGCGCCCGATGATGGCCGCCAGCAGCAGCGGGTCGATGTTGCCGCCCGACAGGATCAGCCCCACCTTCTTGCCCGCGAAGTGCTGCGGATGGCGCAGCAGCGCGGCCAGGCCCGCGGCGCCCGCACCCTCGACCAGGGTCTTCTCGATCTCCAGCAGCATGAGCACGGCCTGCTCGATGTCGCCTTCATCGACCAGCAGCATGTCGTCCACCAGGCGCGATACGACTTCCTGCGTGATCGCGCCGGGCTGGGTGACGGCAATGCCCTCGGCGATGGTCGAGGTGCCCATGGGCAGCCCGGCCTGGCGCACGGCATTGAACATGGACGGAAAGCGCTGGGTCTGCACGCCGATGATCTCGATGCCCGGGTTCAGTCCCTTGGCGGCCGTGGCCACGCCCGCGATCAGGCCGCCGCCGCCGATGGCCACGATGAGCTGGTCCAGGTCGGGCTGCTCGGCCAGCATCTCCAGCGCCAGCGTGCCCTGGCCCGCCGCGATCTGCTCGTCGTCATAGGGGTGGACGAAGCACAGGCCCTGCTGCTCGGCCAGCGTGTAGGCATGCTGGCGCGCCTCGGCCAGGGAGTCGCCGTGCAGCACGATCTCCGCGCCGAAGCCGCGCGTGCGCTCCACCTTCACGCCCGGCGTGAAGCGCGGCATGACGATGACGGCACGCACGCCCAGGCGCTGCGCGTGGTAGGCCACGCCCTGGGCATGGTTGCCGGCGCTCATGGCGACCACGCCGCGTGCGCGCTCCTCGGGCGAGAGCTGGGCCAGCTTGTTGAGGGCGCCGCGTTCCTTGAACGAGGCGGTGAACTGCAGGTTCTCGAACTTGAGATAGACCTGCGCTCCCGTGATCTGGGACAGCGTGCGCGATTCCACGCAGGGCGTATCGAGCACGGCGCCGCGCAGGCGGTCGGCGGCGTTCTGGATGTCTTGGAGGCTGAGCATTACGCATTGTGGCGCACGGCGGCCCGGGCGCGCGGCAGGGCACGCCATGGATTCCCCGCAGAAAGCGCCGCACCGGCGCGATCTTTAAAATGAGAATCATTCTTGTCTTTGGGGCGCGCACCGCTCCGGCTGGCCATGGCTCTTTCCTCTGTCCAAACACCTGCACGCCCTCCACGCTGGCTGGGGCGGGGCACGCTGCGTGCCTGCGACTTCAGCGGTCCCGACTACCGCATCCTCGACGCCGAGGTCACGGCCGAGGACGCGCTGCTGGCCGGGCACCTGCAGTCCTGGCAGGTCCAGCCCGGCCTGTGGCTGCATGGCGTGGAGGCGCGCGACCTGCGCACCATGAGCACGCGTTCGCCGGCCGTGCCGGGGCTGCACCTGGTCGTGCTGCTGGAGGGCTGCGTGGACGTGGCCTTCGGCAGCCAGGGTCTGCAGATGCAGGTGGCGCCCGCCAGCCCGGCCGGTGCCCATGTGCAGGCCTGCGGCGCCGTCATCCATTCACGGCCCGGCGACATGTTCATGCGGCATTGGCGGCGCGGCAAGTTCGAGCGCAAGCTCAGCATCACCGTGCAGCCGCAATGGTTTGCCGCCCAGGCCCTGCCCATGGTCGCGCCACCGCTGCTGCGGCACTGGATGGAGCAGCAGTTGCTGGCCATACGACCCTGGCAGCCATCGCCGCGCGCCGTGGCGGTGGCCGAGCAGATCATCCAGCTGGCGCGCGAAGGCTCTGCCCCCTTGCTGCTGGCCAGCCGCACGCTGGAGCTGGTGCACGAGGGCGTGCAGGCGCTCGACGCGCCCGAGCCCGACCCGGCGCAGACCGTGCCGGGCGTGCTGGGCGTGCGCGAACACCGGCGCATGGCACGCCTCAAGGCCTTGCTGGACAGTGGCGGCGACGGCTGCCGCCCGCTGGCCGAAATCGCGCGCGAGGTCGGCCTGAGCGCCAGCGCCCTGCAGCGCCAGTTCCGCCTGGCCTACGGATCGAGCATCGACGGGTACCGGCGCGAGCAGCGGCTGGAACGCGCCTGGGCCGCGCTGGAGCAGACGGGCTGCAGCGTCTCCGAGGTCGCGCATGCGGCCGGCTATTCCAGCGCCGCCAATTTCTCCACGGCCTTCAAGCGCCGCTTTGGCATCTCTCCCAAGCTGGTGCGCGCCAGGCTCTGAGGGCCAGGGTCGCTGTATGGGCTATGGGCCTATGGGCTTATGGGCTTATGGGCGCGCTGCGCAAACGTCGGCGGGGCTGGCGCAAACCCCACGGGCGCCGGGCGATGCTGCAATCACCGAACGAAAGGACATCCGTCAATGACACAGCTGCAGGCACGCACTTCGGTGCGCATGGACAGGGCCGAGGAGGCCATCGCCGCCATCGTCGGGCACATGCAGGAGCACGACATCACCGTGCGCCGCGAAGGCTCGCGCTGGGTGGCCGACTACGAAGGCGGCCAGGGCCAGCTGTGGCTGGAGGGCCGGCAGGTCCATGCCGAGGTGGCGGCGCCCGGCGTGGAGCTGCTGCAGGACATGAAGCTCATGCTGGCCCACCTGCTGCTGGAGGCCACGGGCGCCGCCGACGGCTCCCTGGCCTGGGAGGGTGACGGCGCCGCGCTGCAGCGCCCGCCGGCCTTCCGCGAGCTGCGGGTGCTGGCCGTGCGCGATCTCACGCCGCACATGCGCCGCGTGCGCTTTGCCTGTGACGACATGGCGCGCTATGCGCAGGACACCAACATCCACGTCAAGCTGCTGTTCCCCCAGCCGGGCGTGGCCGAGCCCGAATGGCCCACGCTGTCGGCCAGCGGCCTGCTGCGCCTGCCCGAGGGTGACATGCGCCTGGACATGCGCACGTACACCATGCGTGCGATGGGAATGGCCCAAGACGGCGCCAACGGATGGATCGACGTGGACTTCGTGCTGCACGAGGACGCAGGCCCCGGGTCCGCCTGGGCCGCGCGCGCCCAGCCGGGCCAGCGCATCGGCATGACCGGCCCCGGCGGGCGCACGGCCACCCCGGCCGACTGGATGCTGCTGGCCGGCGACGACACCGGCCTGCCGGCCATGCTGCGCATTGCGGCCTCCCTGCCGGCGCACACGCGCGGCCATGTGTTTGCCGAAGTCCAGAGTCCGCAGGACGAGCAGCCCGTGCAGGTGCCCGAAGGCCTGCAATGGCACTGGCTGCACCGTGGCGCTGCCGAGGCCGGCACCACCACGCTGCTGATCGACGCGCTGCGCGCCGTGGAATGGCCCGTGCCTTCGCCCGGGGCCTCCCCCTCCAGCCGCTTCGTCTGGGCCGCTGGCGAATTCGACACCGCCCAGGCCGTGCGCCAGTGGGCGCGCGAGGAGCGCGGTCTGGAAAAGCACGAGCAGCTGGTCGTGGCCTATTGGCGGCGCGGCATGAGCGAGTCGGATTTCAAGGCCGCGAAGTAGGCCGCGGAGTAGGCCACGCAGCCACGCAGGAGGCCGGCACCTCAGGTGGCGCTGCGCTCCTGACGCAGCAGGAATTTCTGCAGCTTGCCTGTGGGCGTGCGCGGCAGGCTGGCCGCAAAGACGAATTCACGCGGGATCTTGTAGCGCGCCAGCCTGTCGGCCAGGAACTGCTGCAGTGCCTCGGTATCGGGCGCGGCCTCGCCGCGCGTCACCACGTGGGCGACGACGGTCTCGCCCCATTCGGCGTGGGGCCTGCCCACGACGGCGACGTCGGCGACCTGGGGATGGGCCGAGATCGCGTCCTCCACCTCCTTGGAATAAACGTTCTCGCCCCCCGTGATGACCATGTCCTTGGTCCGGTCCACGATGAAGAGATAGCCCGCGTCGTCCAGGCGCGCAAGATCGCCCGTGCGGTACCAGCCGCCCGGTGCGAAGGCGGCAGCCGTGGCCTGGGCGTCGTGCAGGTAGCCGTCCATCACGCTGCCGGTGCGCAGCCAGATCTCGCCGGTGTCGCCCGGGCCGGCATCCTCGCCGTCGTCGCGCACCACGCGCATGTCCACGCCGGGCAGGGCCACGCGGCCGATGGAGCCGGCCCGCTCCACCTGCTCCTCGGGGTAGAGCGTGGTGCCCGTGGGGCCGGTCTCGGTCATGCCGTAGACCTGGTAGAAGCGGTCGCTGCGGTAGGCCGTGGCCAGCTTGCGCGCCATGTCGGCGCCGATGGGGCCGCCGCCGTAGACCCAGGCGCGCACGCTGCTCAGGTCGTAGCGGGCAAAGTCGGGCAGCATCTGCAGCGGCGCAAAGTAGGAGACGGGGGCGCCGAAGTACAGCGTCACGCCCTCGTCCTGCACGGCCTGCAGGAAATGCTGCGGGTGGTACTCGCGCAGCAGCACCACGGTGCCGCCCATGTACAGCGTGCCGCCAAACCAGTTGTTGAGCGGCGAGGAATGCCAGATGGGCATGGCCATCAGCGTGCGTTCCTCGCGCGTGATGGACAGGCCCAGCGCGGCCGTGATCGCCGCCAGCGTGACGGCACGATGGCTCAGCAGGCAGCCCTTGGGTCGGCCCGTGGTGCCCGAGGTGTAGAGCACCTGGGCGATGTCGCCATCGGCGGGCCGCGTGCCTTCCATGGGCCTGGCGGCCGCCACCAGCGTGTCCCAGTCCTGGACACCCGGGACGGCCTCTTGCGCCTCGGTCACAAGGCGGGCGCAGGGGTGTGGCGCGGCCGCGACCACGGGTGCGAGTGCGGCGTCAAACACCAGGGCCTTGCACTGCGCGTGGTCGAGGATGTACTGCAGCTCGGGCGCCTGCAGCTTGTGGTTGACGGGCACCAGCGCGGCGCCCAGGCGCCAGGCGCCGAACAGGGCTTCGACAAAGCCCGGCGTGTTCAGGCACATCAGGGCCACGGTATCGCCTCGGCCCACGCCCTGGGCCTGGAGCACGGCGGCCGCGCGCTGCGAGCGCCGCTGCATGTCGGCATAGCTGATGGAGGCGCCGCGGTCGCGCAGAAAGGCCTTGGCGGGCGTCTTGCGCACGGCGCTGTCGAAGGCGTCGAGCAGGTTCATGTCTTGTCTCCTTGTGCTTTGTTGTGTGGTGGGCCGGCGGCCGCTTCAGGCGGGCAGCGCGCGCTGCACGATGGCGGCGATGTCCAGGCCTGCCGGGTCGAAGGCGCCCGCCACCATGGCGCCCTGCTGCGCCCCCAGGCGCGTGGCGATGAAGCCGTCGGCCATGGCGGGCGGCGCATGGCGGCGCAGCAGGCAGGCCTGGGCCAGCAGCACCAGGTCCTGCACCAGGCGGCGTGCCTGGGCCTCGAGCTGGTCAGGCGGGCCGGACAGGCGCCGTGCCAGCGATTGCGCCTGCTGCAGCAACGCGGGCTCGCCCGCTGCCGTGTCGATCAGGTCCTGCAGCAGCAGCTGCGCGCCGTCGGGCTCGCGCGAGATGGCACGCAGCACGTCCAGGCACATGACGTTGCCCGAGCCTTCCCAGATCGAGTTCACGGGCGCCTCGCGGAACAGGCGCGCCATCACGCCCGTGTCCACGTAGCCGTTGCCGCCCAGCACCTCCATGGCCTCGCCCGTCAGCTCCACGCCGCGCTTGCAGACCCAGAACTTGGCCGCTGGCGTCATGATGCGTTTCCAGGCCCGCTCCAGCGGATCGCCCTCGTCGCCTCCACGCTCATAGGCCTGGGCCAGGCGCATGGCGATCTGCAGCGCGGCCTCGCTTTCCAGCGCCAGATCGGCCAGCACGGTGCGCATCAGCGGCTGCTCGGCCAGCTGCTTGCCGAAGACGCTGCGCCGGCGCGCATAGGCCAGGGCCTGCACCGTGGCCGAGCGCAGGATGGCGGCGCTGCCCAGCACGCAGTTCAGGCGGGTGTAGGTGGCCATCTCGATAATGGTGGGAATGCCCCGGCCTTCCTCGCCCATCAGGATGCCCCAGGCGTCCTCGAACTCCACTTCGCTGCTGGAGTTGCTGCGGTTGCCCACCTTGTCCTTCAGGCGCTGCACGCGCACGGCATTCCTGCTGCCGTCCGGGCGCCAGCGCGGTACGTAGAAGCAGGCCTGCCCCCCGCCTTCCCCCATGCGCGCCACCACCAGGTGGGCATCGCACATGGGTGCCGAGAAGAACCACTTGTGGCCGCGCAGCAGGTACTCGCCGCCGCGCCCGCCGGCGTGCACCGGCATGGCCACCGTCGTGTTGGCGCGCACGTCGGAGCCGCCCTGCTTCTCGGTCATGCCCATGCCCAGCCACATCGATGCCTTGTCGCCCACGGGCAGGTCACGCGGATCGTATTCGTGGCTGAACAGCTTGCCCTGCAGCTGCTGCCACAGCGCCGGTTCCTTTTGCAGCAGCGGGATGGCGGCCGTGGTCATGGTGGCCGGGCACAGCGTGCCCTGTTCGACCTGGCCGTGCAGGTAAAAACCTGCGGCCCAGGCGCTCCAGCGGCCCGCGCTGCTGTCCTCGAAGGGCAGGGAGATCAGCCCCTGCTGCCGGTATAGTCCCAGCAGCGTGTGCCAGCTCGGGTGGAACTCCACGGCGTCGATGATGCGGCCGCGCGCGTCAAAGCGGTGCAGCTCGGGCGTGTGGCGGTTGGCATGCTCGGCCAATTCCCAGGTGGCGCGTTCGCCCAGCTGCTGCGCATAGCGCGACAGCGACGGAATGTGGCGCGCGGCGCCGTTGCGCTGAAGGGCCTCGGCCAGGGCAGGGTCGGCCTCCAGCAGGTTGAAGTCGGTGAGTTCGTCGACCTGGTTCAGGACGTCGTGCGTGTTCCAGGTGTGCCCTGTCTGCAATGTCTGGCCGGTGCTCATGCGTGTCTCCGTGATCGTTGGTCTCAACGCAAAAGTCTAGGAAAAATGCCCAGCAAAGGTGTTCGGGTTTCACGGCAGCAGCCGCAGCCGCCCAAAGTGCGGCGCCGCCCCCTGCAATCGCGCGCGCAGGCCACATCGCAGGCGCTGCAGGACGCCTTTGTTCGGCTTGTGATCGAGCAGGGCTACGAGCGCACCACGGTGCGCGAGGTGGCCGCCGTGGCCGGCGTGGGCCTGGGCACCTTCTATGAATACTTCGGCAACATGGACACGCTGGCGGCCATGTGCATCCACCGCCAGGTGCAGGCCCTGCACGCCCAGGGGCTGCAGACGCTGCAGGACAGTGCCGGCATGCCGCTGGCCACGCGCGTGGACCGCCTGCTGGACACCCTGGTCGACGGCATTGCGCGCGAGGCGCCGATGTGGGCCGCGCTGTTCATGCTGGAGCGCAAGGTGTCCGCGCCCGAGCCCTTCCGCCGCCACTACCAGGCCTATGTACAGCTGTGGGGCACGGCATTGCAGGACTGCGATCCGCCGCTGCCCGCGCCGGCCCAGCCCCTGGCACGGCTGCTGCACACGCTGACCTATGGCTGGGTGTCGCAGTCGCTGCTGGCGCTGGGGCCGCAGCAGACGCTGCAGCAGCTGCGCGCGCCGCTGGGCTGGGCCATCCATGCGCTGCTGCGCGAGGCGCAGGCCCCGTCCGCGTAGCGGACCCCGCAGCGGACCCCGGCGGCCTTCAGTGGCGCAGGATCAGACGCGCGGAAAGCGCAGCGTGAAGCGGGCACCGCCCTGCTCGGAGTCGTCGGCCTCCACGCTGCCGCCCTGGGAGACGGTCAGTGCCTTGACGATGGACAGGCCCAGGCCCGAGCCCTCGCGGCGGCGCTTGCCGGGCACCTGGGCAAAGCGCTGGAAGGGGTGTGCGCGCAGCTCGCTGGGCAGGCCGGGACCGGCATCGCTGATGCGCAGCACGACCCAGGCACGGCCTTCGATATCGGATTCCACCGTCAGCGCCACGCCCAGCCATGCGCCGCTGGCCGCATGGCGGATGGCGTTGCTGACGAGGTTGGAGAGGATCTGGCGCATGCGGTCGGCGTCGGCACGGATGTCGGCCATGCCGATGTCACTGGGCGCGGGCAGGTGCATCTCCAGCTGCATGCCATGCTGCAGGAGCTGGGGGTGCAGGTGGTCCAGCGTCTCGGCCACGAGTTCTGCCAGGTCCAGGCGCTGCTTTTGCAGCGACAGCTGGCCGGCATCGGCCATGGACAGCGTGTGCAGGTCGCCGACCAGCCGGCCCAGGTGCTCGACCTGGAACAGCAGCGTGTTCAGCTCGGTGTCGTCTGCGGCGATGACGCCGTCGCAGATGGCATGCAGGCGCGCCTGCAGCACGGTCAGCGGCGTGCGCAGCTCGTGCGAGATCGAGGCCGCCGTGGCGCGGCGCTCGGCCTCCAGCGTCTCCAGCGAATCGATCATGCGGTTGAAGGCCACCACCATCTCGGCCATCTCGCCATGGGCCTTGCCGGGCAGGGCGCGCGCGCTGAAGTCGCCCAGCTCCACGCGCTTGGCCACCTCGACCATGGACGCCAGGGGCCGCGTCACCAGGCGAGACACCCAGAAGCCCACGGCCAGCCCGAAGGGCAGGCACACCAGCAGGCCGATGACCAGGGACCATTTCTCGCCGAACAGCAGATCGCCCGTCCAGTACTGGCCGTAGATCTGCATGGCGCGCGGGCTGTCTTCCAGCGACTGCGCGTTGAGTTCGTCCAGCTCGATCTGCACGGCCGGCGGCAGGCTGCTGTAGAAGTCGCGGTACTGAATCTCGGAGAACACCAGCACGCCGATGGCCAGCAGGGCGATGGTGCTGAGCACGGTGGCCGTGATCCACAGGCCGAAGCGCACCCAGATGCGGTTGGGCCTCAGTCCCAGGGCCATAGCCGGTAGCCAATGCCGCGCACGGTCTCGATCAGGCCTTCCTGGCCGGCCAGCTGCAGCTTGCGGCGCAGCTTGGACAGATGGGAGTCGATGACGCGCTCCAGCGCATCGCTCTCGGGCAGGCAGTGCTCGATCAGGTGGGAGCGCGAGAAGCAGCGCCGGGGCTGGGCCGCCAGGCAGGCCAGCAGGCGGAATTCGGTCAGCGTCAGGGGCAGCGGCAGGGCGCGGCCCTCGTTGTCGTAGACCACGGCGCTGTGTGCCTCGGCGTCGATCTCGATGGGGCCCACGCGGATGGGCGCGGGCGCCGGGTTCTTGCGTGCCTGGGTGCGGCGCAGCACGGCGCGCACGCGGGCTACGACCTCGGGCGGATTGAAGGGCTTGACCACGTAGTCGTCGGCGCCCAGGCGCAGGGCCAGCAGCTTGTCCACATCGTCGGCCAGGGCCGTGACCATGATCACGGGCGTCTGGCTGTCATCGCGGATGGCGCGTAGCACGTCGATGCCGTCCATGCCGGGAAGGTGGATGTCCAGCAGCACCAGGTCGGGCCGCAGCAGGCGGAACAGCTGCAGCGCCTCCTGTCCGTCCGAGGCCATGCGCGAACGCAGCCCGTCCCGCTCGAGATAGGCCGTCAGGATGCTGGCGATGGCGGGCTCGTCTTCGACGACGAGCACGAGGGGGGTGGTTGCCGTTGGCTGTGCTGTGGAGTTCATGGGAAAGCTGGCAGGGCCAGGCACACATTATGGTGCGATACCCTGCGTGCCGCCGCCCCTCCATATTGGCTCCACGAAGTCTGCAATCGCGCGCAAGGCTGGCGCTGTTCATTTCCTGCGGGCCCATCAGCGGCTATTGGTAGCTCATCGTGAAGGTTGCCCTGCCATAGGCCATGCCAGGTGTCACGCTGCCGGCCGTCTGCACTAGGCGCGCGCTCAGCGGAATCTTCAGGCTGTTCTGCCCCTGTGCGACCTGGCCCGCATTCCATTGGTTGGCATTGCCCAGGCCGCCGGAGTCGGGGCCGAAGCTCACGGGCACGTTGTTTCTCAGTACCTGTATGCCGACACCCCGGGCCTTGGAATTTTGGGCCAGCGTCAGCGTGCTCGATCGATTGGTGGCCTGGGTGGCATCCGTCAGCGTGATGAAGGCGGTCAGGCGTGTATTGGCTTCGCCTCCCGCGCAGGTCAACTCGATGCTGAAGTCCTTGGCTGCCGTGACGGACCCGATTCCCTTGAAATCGGCGAACGGGGCGGGGGCCATGGTCACGTCGATCTTGCCCGTGGACACTCGGCAGGTCGGTGGCCTGGGGCGGCTGCTGACGTTGACGGTGATGCCACTTGAAAAGAATACCGTGGCCAGCAAGTCACGGGCATTGCTGGTCCCTGAGTAGATTCGTGCGAAGCTGCCATTCAGGGAACCGCCAGATGTGAGTTCTCCGGTTTTCACGAGCTCGAGGGTCATGTTGTTGCTTGGCAGTGAATGGAATATGCCCTGTTTCAGCATGGACCCTGAATAAGGCGCGGCTCTTTCCCATGTGATTTTCATGCCCAGGTTGGGGATGGCGGTGGAATATATTCCACCGCTTTCCGTTCCAATGCCTTCCAGATAATAGAAATCATTGTCGCAAGAAATGTGGTAGCTGCCGGCCCCGGTATTTTGCAAAGCCATTGTCCTGGAATAGACAACGCTGCCAATCGGATAATTTTCATTGACGATGGTGGGGGTGTTGGCTGAACCCGGAAACTGGGCATTCCAACCCTGGGAGGAACAACGGGCCCAGGATGAAATAGGGGCCATACAGAAAATCAAGAGGAGAGGCGTGGCCAATGCATGGCGCAAGATGGCTGTGAAAGACATGCTGTGAACTCCAGCCTGGAAGATATGGATCAATGCCTTGGGACAGGTGGCATAGGGCGCGATAACCGGCCAATGTACTGACCTGCATGCGGCCTTGGAATTGGAGCGTTCTGAAAATAAACTCGGAATCATCCGAGTCCGCTGTGATCGGGGCGTCCGCAACTGGCTCTCGCCCGGGTTGGGGCAGAGAGGCTCCCGCAAGGCGTCGCGTTCTCCATGTTTCCTCCATAAAGCCTGCAACCTCGCGCAAGCTTGGCCGCGTCCAATGGCTATCCGGGGACATGGTTCCCTGGCCTCGTTTTCCCGGCCCTCCCCTCGATCATCCCCTCCCGCCTGTCCATCCCGTGAACCACGCCGCCGCGACGCATCGCCTCTCCAGCCTGTGCCTGGGCGCCGCCCTGGCGCTGGCCGGTTGCTCCTCGCCGCCTCCGGCGCAGCTTGACGGCTCGGTGCCCACGCAGTGGACGCAGCCCTTGCCCGCCGCCGCGCCGGGTGCACCTGGCTCGGCCGCGGCGCCCGACCTGCAGGGCTGGTGGAAGGCCTGGGGCGACGAATCCCTGAACACCCTGGTCGAGGAGGCGCTGGCCGCCAACCTCGACCTGTCCCAGGCCCAGTCGCGCCTGCGCCAGCAACGGCTGCTGGCCGGCACGGCCGGCTCGGCCTTCCGGCCCGTGTTCACGGCCGGTGCGCGCACGCTGCAGGACATTGCGGCCATCGACTCGTATTTCCACGCCAGCATCGACGTGAGCTGGGACCTGGGCCTGTTCGGCGCCCGCGAGGCCGGCGAGCGCAATGCCGCCGCCTCCGTGCTTGACGCACGGGGCCGACTGCAGGCGGCCCGCGTGGCCCTGGTGGCCGATGTGGTCCACCGCTATCTGGACATCCGCATGGCCCAGCGCCAGCGCGCCCTGATCGACGAACAGGCACTGCTGGATGCGCGTGCCCTGCAACTGGCACAGGTGCGCCAGCAGCAGCGCCTGGGCACGGCAGAGGCCGTGCACCAGCTGCAACTGCAGGCCGGCCAGAGCGCCGCCTTGCGTGCCAGCCTGCGCGAAACCCAGGCCCGCAGCGCCCACATGCTGGCCGCCTTGCTGGGCCGCACGCGGCCCGATGCCCAGTGGCTGCAGGCCGATGCGAAGGCCCCGCTGCCCGGTGCCCAGGCACTGGGCGTGGCCGCCCTGCCGGCCGACCTGCTGCGCACGCGCCCCGACATCCAGGTGGCGCAGGCCGCCGTGGAACGCGCGGCGGCCGAGCAGGGCATTGCGCATGCCGCGCTGTACCCGCGCTTCGTGCTCGGCGGCTCGCTGCTGTACTCGTTCAACATCACCCAGAACTACCGCACCACGCAGGACAACGCACCCACCTTCGGGCCGCAGATCGACATTCCCCTGTTCGACTGGGGCCGCCGCCGCTCGCAGGCCGACGCCAGCGAGCTGGCGCTGCAGGCCGCCGTCCAGGCCTACCGCCAGAGCGTGCTCGACGGCGTGGCCGAGGTCGAGTCCGCACTGGCCGCGCTGGACGCCCAGCGCGAGCGCATCGCCTCGCTGCAGTCCACCCAGCAGGTGCTGGCCGAGCGCGAGCGCGTGCAGGACCAGCGCCTGAAGCTGGGCCTGGACAGCGAATTCGGCGGCCTGGCGCCCCGTCGCGCCGCGCTGCAGGCGCGCAGCGAGCAGACCACGGCCCTGGCCGCCCATGCGCTGGCCTATGTGGCGCTGTACAAGGCCCTGGGCGGCGCGCCGCTGCCGGCCGAGGACAAGGACGACGCCGACAGCGGCATGGCGCGGCCGGCTCCACGGGCAGAAGGGGCGCCCTCATGATCGCCCTGGCACGCAAGACGCTGGTGCACGAGTGGCGCCGCTTCATTCCCTCCGTCTTCGCCGTGGGCTTCTCCGGCGTGCTGCTGGCCATGCAGGCCGCGCTGGTGCTGGGCATCTTCGGATCGGCCGCGCTGTATGTGACGGCTTCCTCGGCCGACCTGTGGGTCGGCTACCCGGGCACGCAGAGCGTGAACTTCGGCCGCACCATCGGCCGGGACGTGGACATGCGCCTGCGCATGGACCCCGATGTCGCGGCGGTCGAGCCCTATGTCTGGGTGGACGGCGACTGGCGTTCGGATTCGGCCGCCGGCGGCGCGGCGAGCGATCACGGCGGCGGCGTGTCGGTCTACCTGTCGGGCATTGCCACCGATGACGCCTCCATGCTGTTTTCCCACGTGCTCCAGCCCTGGCAGCGCCAGCGCCTGCGCGAGACCGGCGCCGTGATCGTGGACCGGGCCGACCTGCAGACCCTGGGCACCAGCGAGGGCGGCGTGGCCTGGGTCAACAACCACCGCGTGCAGGTGGTGGCGGCCGTGGACGGCCTGCGTGGCCTGGGCGGCGTGAACGTATTGGCCTCGCTGGCCACGGCCCGCGAGATTGCGGGCGACCCCGGCCAGGGCAGCACCTATTTCGTGGCGCGCGTGCGCCCGGGCGCCTCGGCCAAGGCCGTGAAGCAGCGCCTGAACCAGCCCACGCCCAGCTTCGGCCCCTACGAGGCCTGGACGGCCAGGGAATTCGCGCGGCGCTCGCAGCGCTACTGGATGTTCGACACGGGCGCCGGCGCGGGCGTGCTGTTCATGGCCGTCATCGTCTGCCTGGTGGGTTCGGTGGTCACCAGCCAGTCGCTCAAGGCCGTGGTGGCCGCTTCCTCGCGCGAGTACGCCGTGCTCAACGCGCTGGGCGTGAGCCGCGCGGCACTGGGCCGCGTGGTGGTCGAGCAGGCCTGCTGGATCGGCGGTCTGGGCTTTGTGATGGCCGCGCTGGCCAGCGCCGTATTGCTGGCCCTGGCCATGGCCTACCGCGTGCCCGTGGCGCTGAACGCATCGGCCGTGCTGGCCTGCGCCGTGCTGGTGGCCGTGCTGTCCCTGCTGTCGGGCCTGGGCGCCATGCGCAGCCTGCTGCGTGCCGACCCGGCCACGCTGCTGCGCTGAAGACGGCCAGACCCCATGAACGTGATGAATGCCCACTCCCCCGCGCCCACGGCGGCGCCCCGCACGGCACCCAGCCTGGAGGCCGTGCGCCTGTGCAAGTCCTTTCTGTCGGGCATGGTCAGCGTGCAGGTGCTGCAAGGCCTGTCCGTGTCGCTGTACCCGGGCGAGCTGAGCCTCATCTCCGGGCCCTCGGGCTGCGGCAAGAGCACGCTGCTGTCGCTGATGTCGGGCCTGCAGGCGCCCGACAGCGGCCACGCCATGGCGCTGGGCGAGGACCTGGGCAAGCTGGGCACGCGGGCGCTGGAGAAATTCCGCCTGCGCCACACGGGCTTCGTCTTCCAGGGCTTCAACCTGTTCCCGGCGCTGACGGCCATCGAGCAGGTACAGCTGCCCCTGGGCTACATGGGCCTGCGCAGCGACGAGGCCCTGCGCCGCGCGCAGCAGGCGCTGGACGAGGTCGGCCTGTCCCACCGCGCCCACATGCGCCCGGCCGAACTGTCGGGCGGCGAAAAGCAGCGCGTGGCCATCGCCCGCGCCATGGCCAAGGCGCCGCAGCTGCTGTTTGCCGACGAACCCACGAGTGCGCTGGATGCCGAAAGCGGCCAGCGCGTCATCGACATCCTGCACCGCGCGGCGCGCAACCATGGCACGACCGTGCTGTGCGTGAGCCATGACCCGCGCCTGGTGCGCCATGCCGACCGCGTGCTCGGCATGGAGGACGGCGCCATCCGCAGCGACTGGCGCCAGTCCTGCCCCATCAAGGAAAAAGAATGAAGCACCCACTGAGCGGCCTTTCCGCTTCCACTGCGGGCCTGGCTGCGGCGCTGGCCGCCGCCGCGCTGCTGGCGGGCTGCGGTCCTTCGCACGATGCGCCTGCCAATGCCGGCCAGGCCAGCGCCAAGGCGCAGCAAAACGGCCCGGCGTCCGTGGCCGTGGCGCGCGGCAAGATCGAGGTGGAAGGCGGCCTGCTGGACCTGTCGCCCGCCGTGGCCGGCGTGGTGCAGCAGCTGTCCGTCAAGGAAGGCCAGTCCGTGCAGCGCGGCCAGTTGCTGCTGAGGCTGGCCGACGACACGGGCCAGGCCGACCTGGCGGTGGCCGAGTCCGAGGCCCAGCTGGCCAAGGCCCGCCAGAAGGCACGCGCCGCGCGCCTGCCCCAGCTCAAGCAGACCCTGTCGCGCTGGCAGGCCGCAGCGCGCGAAGGCGCCGCCGATGCGCAGAACGTGGACGAGGCCGCGCAGGCGCTGCGCGATGCCCAGGCCGAGATCGACGTGGCCGCGGCCGAGGCCCAGGTGGCACAGCGCAAGCTCGAACAATTGCGCGCCCAGCACAAGCGCCAGGAACTGCGCGCGCCCGAGGCCGGCACCGTGGTGCGCCTGGCCACCCATGCGGGCAGCCAGGCCGTGCCCGGCACGCCGGCCGTGGTGCTGCTGCCGCAGCGCCCGCTGCAGGTGCGCGCCGAAATCAACGAAAGCTTCGCCGCCGCCGTGCGCGAAGGCATGCAGGCCACGGTGACGCTGGACGCCGATGGCGCCGCACAGCAGCAGCTGCCTTCGGCACGCGTGCTGCGCATCAGCCCCGTCTATGGCACGGCGCGGCTGCAGGACGACCAGCAGCGCGGGCCGGTGCGTGTCATCGAGTGCGTGCTGGTCTTCGAGCAAGCTCCCGCCGCCGCCGTGCGCGTGGGTCAAAACGTAAGGGTGCAGTTTCATGAATAAGCGCATTCCCCTGTATCTGGACAGCGCCGCCCCCGGCTGGATGGTGCAAAGCGACTTCGACGGCACGATCAGCCTGCTGGACGTGACCGACACCCTGCTCAACCGCTTCGGCAAGCCCGGCTGGCAGGAACTGGAAGACGCCTGGGAGCGCGGCGAGATCGGCTCGCGCGAATGCATGAAGGGCCAGGTCGCGCTGCTGGACATGGACGAGGCCGAGCTGCGCGCCCACCTGGACACCATCGAGATCGACCCCGGCTTTGCCGGCTTCGTTGCTGCCGCCCAGGCCCACGGCATGGTGGTGCAGGTGGTCAGCGACGGCATCGACTACGCCATACGCCATGTGCTGGAGCGCCATGGCCTGGGCCATCTGCAGGTCATCGCCAACCGCCTGGTGCAGACCGGCGAGCGCAGTTGGCGCCTGGACTCCCCCTGGGCCAGCGCGCAGTGCGCGCGCGCCAGCGGCAACTGCAAGTGCGAGCGCCTGGCCGAGCAGCAGGCCCTGCACGGCCGCGTGCTCTACGTGGGCGACAGCACCTCGGACTTCTGCGTCTCGGGCCGGGCCGACTTCGTACTGGCCAAGTACAAGCTCATCGCCCACTGCGAAAGCCGGGGCATCGCCCATGCGCCCTTCGAGCATTTCGAGCAGGCCACGTCCCTCCTCGACAAGGTCGTCCTGGGCCTGGAGGCGCTGGCATGAACATGGCCGATGGATTCGACGCCGTTCAGCGCAGCGAGCCTGCCACGGGGCTGGACAGCGTCTGCGTGACCGAGCATGAATTCGTCATGCCCGGCACGGGCGCGGCCGCGCGCACCGGGGTGCTGCTGGTGCACGGGCTTACGGGCACGCCGGCCGAGATGCGCCTGCTGGCCAAGGGGCTGAACAAGCAGGGCTTCACCGTCTATGCGGTCCAGCTGGCCGGCCATTGCGGCAGCATGGAAGATCTCGTGGACACGCGCTGGACCGACTGGCTGGCCAGCGTGGAGGCCGGGCTGCAGCGACTGTCGCAGCACATGGACCATGTGGTGGTCGGCGGCCTGTCCATGGGCGCCGTGCTCTCCCTGGCCGTGGCCCAGCGCCACCCCGACAAGGTGGACGGCGTCTGCGCCCTGTCCACCACCTTCCGCTACGACGGCTGGAGCATTCCCTTCTACACGCGCCTGGCCTTTTTGCTGCCGCTGTTCCGCGCACTGGGCATTGGCCGCCACAGCGTGTTCATGGAGCAGCCGCCCTACGGCATCAAGGACGAGGCCCTGCGCGCGCGCGTGGTCGAGCAAATGCATTCGGGCGACAGCGCGGCGGCCGGCCTGCCGGGCAATCCCTGGTGGTCCATCATCGAGCTGCGCCGCCTCTCGGCGCATGTGCTGGCGCGACTGCCCCAGCTGCGCTCGCCCTGCCTGGTCATCCATGCGCGCAACGACGACATCTCCTCGGTGGCCAACGCCCATGACATCGTGCATGGCGCCAGCCAGGCCCATGTCGAGCTGGTGCTGCTGGACAACAGCTACCACATGGTCACCATCGACCGCGACCGCCGCACCGTGATCGCGCGCACCACCGAATTCGTGGCGCGCATCGCCAGCGGTGCCGCCCCCCGCGAGGTGCGGGCTGCGGAGGCCGCACGGCATGGGCAGTGATCTCTCGCCGCTGGTCATCACGCTGTGGGTGCTGAACGTGCTGGTGGACAGCGGGGGCCAGCTGGCCTTCAAGGCCGCCGCCAGCCAGCCCGGTGACCTCGACGGCCTGGCACGCTGGCGCTTCATGGCCTCCAGGCCCTGGCTGTGGCTGGGCGTGGGCTGCTACGTGGCCGAGTTTGTGCTGTGGCTGGCCTTTCTCTCGCTGGTGCCGCTGTCCGAAGGCGTGCTGCTGGGCTCCATCAACATCGTGGCCATCATGATCGCGGGCCGGCTGCTGTTTGCCGAGAAGCTGGCACCCATGCGGGTCGCCGGAATTGTCCTCGTGTCCATAGGCGTCGCCATCGTGGGCCTGCATTGAGATGAAACAGCACCCCCTGAGTCGCTTCGCGCCTTCCCCCTCTCTCGCTTCGCGGGAGGGGGACGACACCCTCGGGGCGGGGCGGCCCTTCCTCGGTGTCCCAGGCTTTGGGGCTCGCCAGTTTCATACGATGCGGGCGGCGCGCAGCCCCGTGAATAACTGAGATGAAACGTTTCTATTTCATTGGCTTTCTGGTGCTCATGGCCTTCGACACGCTGGCCCAGCTGAGCTTCAAGCAGGCCGGCAATGCGGCGCTGCCGCTGGAGTTCTCCACGGCCTGGCTGGCGCGCGTGTTCGGCCAGCCCTGGATCTATGGCGCCTTCGTGGGCTACATCGGCGCCTTTTTCTCGTGGATGACCTTGCTCAAGCGCGCGCCCATCGGCCCGGCCTTTGCGGCATCGCACCTGGAGATTCTTTCCGTGCTGGCGCTGTCGTACTGGCTGTTCGACGAGCGCATAGGCATGCCCCAGATCATCGGCTGCCTGTTCATCGTGGCCGGCATCGCCTGCCTGGCCGTCAGCGAGACGCAGGAGGCCGAGGGGCCCGGCGCAGACGATGACACGCCGGGCCATGCGGGCGGCAACCCGGGCGCGGGTTCGGCCAGCGCGGGCGCCGCGCATCTGGCGGCCTCGGCCGAGCACGGCACGCACCGTGGCTGAACGCGTGCTGCCGCCCACGGCGGGCCTGCCGCTGCGCGCGGCCGACCTGCTGCCCTGGGGCGATGCGGACCTGGCGACGGCGCTGGCGCAATGGCTGGGCGTGCCCGCCGTGCAGCTTGAATGCTCGGGCACCTCGGCGCTGATGGTGGCGCTGCAGACCCTGCGCCGCCTGGCGCCGGGCCGCAGCGAAGTCATCGCCCCCGCCTATACCTGCCCGCTGGTGGCCCTGGCCGTGGCGCACTGCGGCCTGCAACTGCGCCTGTGCGATCTGCATGCCGACACGCTGGACATGGACCCCGCGCGCCTGCGCGCCCTGTGCAGCGAACGCACCCTGGCCGTGCTGCCCACGCATCTGTGCGGCCGCGTGGCCGACGTGGCCACGGCCGTGGACTGCGCGCGCGCCGTGGGCGCCTGGGTGGTGGAGGACGCGGCCCAGGCCCTGGGCGCGCGCCTGCGCGGCGAGCCCGTGGGCTGGCAAGGCGATGTGGGCTTCTACAGCCTGGCCGTGGGCAAGGGCCTGACCACCTTCGAGGGCGGCGTGCTGCTGGCGCGCGACCCTGCGCTGCGCGAGGCACTGCGCGAGACACATGCGGCCAGCGTGCGCCAGGACCGGGGCTGGGAGTTGCGCCGCAGCCTGGAGCTGCTGGGCTATGCGGCGCTGTACCGCCCCGCCGGGCTGGACCTGGCCTATGGCCGCCCCCTGCGCGCTGCGCTGTCGCGCAGCGACTGGGTGCAGGCCGCCGGCGATGATTTCGACGACGCCATTCCCCGCCATGAACTGGGCGCCTGGCGCCGCCGCGTGGGCCGGCGCGCGCTGGCGCGGCTGGCGGATTTCCAGCAGCAACTGCAGCGCCAGGCCCGTGAGCGCGGCGCCTGGCTGTCGGCCTTCGATGGGATCGAGGTGGTGGGTGACACCGTGCCGGGTGCGCAAGGCGTCTGGCCCGTGTTGCTGCTGCGCCTGCGCGATGCCGCCACGCGCGATGCGCTGCTGCGCGCGCAATGGGGGCGGGGCTGGGGTTTGTCGCTGCCCTTCGTCCATGTGCTGCCCGACTATGGCCGCTACGACCATGTGCTGGGCCTGGCGCGCCAGGACGTGGTGGACCAGGGGCGCGACTGGGCACGGCGCCTGGTGGCCGTGGGCAACAGCCTGTGGTTCGACGACGCGCGCTTCGAGGCCTTGCTCAGTCTGCTGGAGGGGCCGCACGCCGCGCCTGGCTGACGGCTGCGACCTGCGTGGCGCCAGGTAGTGTCGTGGCGCCGGGCGGTGACTCGCGCCCGCGCAGGGCCTGGCTACGTTCGGCGACATAGTCGCGCGTGAGCGGAACCGCTTCCTGGCGGCGTGCCAGCTGCACCTGGAAAATGGCGATGTCCTGGTAGCGGAAGGCGGCTTCCGACATGGAAAGATAGAACTCCCACATGCGGCAAAAGCGCTCGTCGTAGAGCGCGGCGGCCTCGTCGCGGCGCGCCATGAAGCGCTCGCGCCACAGCCGCAGCGTGCGCGCATAGTGCAGGCGCAGCACTTCGATATCGGTGACCACCAGGCCGCTGCGTTCGATGGCCGGCGTGAACTCCGACAGGGACGGGATGTGGCCGCCCGGGAAGATGTAGCGCTCTATCCATGGATTGTTGAAGTCGGGCACATCGCTGTTGCCGATGAAGTGCAGCAGCATCACGCCATCGTCGGACAGCAGCTGCCGGCACTGGCGGAAGAAGGCGTCGTGAAAACGCGTGCCCACATGCTCGAACATGCCCACCGAGACGATGCGGTCGAAGGTGCCGCGCGTGTCGCGGTAGTCTTCCAGGCGGTAGCTGAGGCGGTCCGCGCACGGGGACTGGCCGGCACGCTGGCGGGCGTCCGCCAGCTGCTCGCCGGACAGCGTCACGCCCGTCACATGGCCCGCGCCAGCCACCTCGGCCAGGTAGCGCGACAGTCCGCCCCAGCCGCAGCCTATGTCCAGCACGCGGTGGCCGGGCTCCACGAGCAGCTTGGCGGCGATGTGGCGCATCTTGGCCCGCTGGGCCTGCTCCAGGCTTTCGTCGCCATGCTCGAAGTAGGCGCAGGAGTACTGGCGCTCGCCATCCAGAAAGAGCCGATAGAGCCGGTCGTCGAGGTCATAGTGGTGCGCCACGTTGGCGCGCGCCTTGCCGCGGCGGTTGTGCTGCAGCAGCGGGCGCAGCCGCATGCGCCAGGCATCGAGCAGCCGAACGCTGGCCGGCACGGGCAGGTTGCGCGCGTTGCGCAGCACGAGCTCCAGCACGTCGTAGATGCTGCCCCGCTCCACCGCCAGGCGCTGCTGCATGAACATCTCGCCAAGGTTCAGGTCCGGGTCGCGCATCAGGGCCCACAGTGCGCGCCTGTCCGTGAAGCGGATGCGTGCCTGCGGCTGGCCGCCGTCGCCGAAGGCCAGCATGCGCCCCCAGGGCAGGCAGATTTCGAGCAGTCCCTCGCGCACCAGGGGTGTGAAACTGCGCTGCAGCAGTCTTTCGGTCAGCCGGTCGATCATGGGGTTGCCTCCTGTCTTGCGGTCGGCCGCGGTGCGCGGACGTGGGGGGATGCGGGGTGTGAACGGATCCTAGGGGCTGGTGCAGGTCTGGATGTATTCGACCAGCCGTTCGTTGAAGGCATGCTGGCCCAGCTGCCAGGTGGCCAGCGTCTGCGCGTCGATCTGCGTGTCCTGGCCGTCTCCGGCGCTCATCCAGCGCTTCCACCATGTCGTGTAGCGCCAGGAGGACACATCGCCCGTGATGTCGCTGCCCACGATCTGGCCGGCCAGCGCGCCGATGATGTCCAGGGCCTCGCCTTCCTGCATGCGGCCCTGGTCCCAATTGGTGCGCACCACATCGGGCGCGAACACGTCCTTGTCGATGCTCAGGTAGGTGGGCTGGGCCTGCTCGCGCAGCATGCGCGCCAGCGTGCGCGACAGGTCGGCCACGCTGGCAAAGCCGCGAAAGGCGGCATCCACGCCCAGGCGGCGCGCCCAGCCCGTGTCCACGCCCGCGCTCCAGTAGCTCAGGCGGCCGGCGCGCAGTGGCGTGAGGTAGTTCTCCCAGGCGTGCGCGCGGCCGATGTCGCCGGAGGTGATGCCGGCCACATGCACATGCGAGACGGCCGGATGCAGGGCCACGCGCCGCACCCAGGAGCCGCAGTGCACGCCCCAGGGAAAGCGCATGTTGTCGGGGTGGTTGTCCAGCACGACCACGCGCAGCGGCCGGCCCGCGGACAGGGCCTGGGCGGTGATGCAGCGCTCGATCAGCGGCCAGCTCAGGTGGTGGAAGTCGCCACTGCCCATGAGGGCCGTGCCATGCGCGGCGGGCAGTTGCGCGTCGAGCGCCGCGCGGAACTGCGCAAACCGGCGCAGGCCGCAGCCAAAGCGCACCTGCTCCTGCCAGTCCTGCAGCGGCAGGCGCAGCTCGCCGGGCAAGGTCCCCACCGAGCCATCCACATCCAGCACCACGGGCTGGGCATTCAGTTCTGTTCGCTCCATTGGCGATCGCTTTCGAAGTGGCCGGCAAAGCGCCGGCCCAGTGCGCGCAGCAGCGGATTGCGGATGAAGACCGCATGCTGCGTGAAGGTGAAGCTGGCGCCCAGCTGGGCCTTGACCTCGGGGTCGGTCCAGCCGGCCACGTAGTGGCTCAGGCCGCGTTCGATGGCGTATTCAAGGTTGACCATCCAGCTCACGAAGTAGAGATTGGCCTCGCGCGCGGCCGGGTAGGACAGGCCGATGTACTTGTCGATCAGCTTGCCGCCGTGCTCGAAGCACAGGTTCCAGCCCAGCAGCGCGCCGGGCGTGCCGTCGTCCTGCAGCGCGCGGTACTCGAACACGGTGCCTCCGTTGCCTGCATCGCGCAGCAGGGCCGCGAAGAAATCGCGCGTGAGCCTGTCGAAGTGGATCTCGCTTTGCGCATACACCGCATCGAACAGCGCGTAGTAGGCATCGACGCAGGCGTCATCGGCAAAGGCCGCGCCCGTGGGAATGCGCTGCACCTGCAGCTGCGCGCGGCTCCTGAGCTTGCGGCGCAGGTTCTGGCGGCGGCTCCTGGACAGGCGTGCAAGGTATTCGTCCAGGCTGGAGAAGTCGATGGGCACATGGGCCAGGGCCTGGCCTTCGACCAGGATGAAGCCCGCATCGGCCAGCGCCTGCGCCAGCGCCCGTGCGTGGGCGTTGTCGGCGTCCGGCAGCAGCGGTGAATCCTGGGGCAGGTCCTTGACGATGGTCAGCATGCGCCGGCCTGCGCGCGCGCGCAGCGCGGCAGCCTGCCGGGCGGCAGGGGTGCCCATGGGCAGCACGGCGTACTCGCTGACTGTGGTGCCCACGAAGTCGGTGGACAGGCGCAGCCGGCGCGACAGCCAGCCGCCACCGGGCAACGACAAAAGACGCGCCTTGAGCGCGTCGTCCGCCGTGGTCAGAAGATCGAAGGGCGCCGTGAAGGCCGGCGCCGGCCAGTCCTGCAGCAGTGCGAAGCCCTCGGGAGGATGGGCCGCGAACTGCGCGAGCAGGCCTGGGGGTTCGAGCTGGTTGTGCAGGCGCTCTGCGGGCATCGCGCCTTCAGGCCGCCTTGGCTTTCGTGAGCAACTGGTCCAGCAGGACCATGGCTTCGTCGATCTCGGGGCGCGAGATCATCAGCGAGGGCGCGAAGGTGATCACGTTCTTGTAGTAGCCGCCCACGTCCAGCACCAGGCCGCGTTTCTGGCCCTGGTATTCCAGGCCGCCTTCGAGGCCGATGTCCACCATCTTGTCCAGCAGCGCCTTGTTGGGCGTGAAGCCGTCTTCGGTGCAGATCTCGGCGCGCAGCGCCAGGCCCAGGCCGTCCACATCGCCGATTTCCTTGTGGCGCTTTTGCAGTTCCTTGAGGCCTTCGAGGAAGTAGGCGCCCGATTCGCGCACCTGGCGGCCGAAGTCCATCTCGTGGGTCATCTTCATGACTTCCAGGCCCAGGGCCGTGCCCAGCGGGTTGGAGGCGAAGGTGGAGTGCGTCGATCCCGGCGGGAAGATGGTGGGGTTGATCAGCTCCTCGCGCGCCCACAGGCCCGACAGGGCGTTGAGGCCGTTGGTCAGCGCCTTGGCGAAGACCAGCACGTCGGGCTTGACGCCGAAGTTCTCCACCGACCACAGCGTGCCCGTGCGCCAGAAGCCCATCTGGATTTCATCGACCACCATCAGCACGCCGTGGTCGTCCAGCACCTTCTTGAGGCCCTTGAAGAAATTGGGTGGCGGCACGACGTAGCCGCCCGTGCCCTGGATGGGCTCCACGTAGAAGGCCGCGTACTCGCACTGGTTGGTCTTGGGGTCCCAGATGGCGTGGTACTCGTTCTCGAACTTGCGCGCGAATTCCCGGACGATGGAGTCCGCGTATTCCTCGGACGTCATGCCCTTGGGGCGGCGGAACGGGTAGGGGAAGGGGATGAACTGCGCGCGGTCGCCGAAGTGGCCGTAGCGGCGGCGGTAGCGGTAGCTGGAGGTGATGCTGGAGGCGCCCAGCGTACGGCCGTGGTAGCCGCCCTCGAAGGCGAACATCAGGCTCTTGCCGCCGCTGGCATTGCGCACGACCTTGAGCGAGTCCTCGATGGCCTGGGCGCCGCCCACGTTGAAGTGCACGCGGCCGGCATGGCCCCACTTGCGCTCCGCATCCTGGGCAATGAACTTGGCCAGTTCGATCTTGGTGGGGTGCAGGTACTGGCTGGCGACCTGGGGCAGGGTCTGCAGCTGCTCGATCATCTTCTGCTCGAGGCGCTTGTTCTTGTAGCCGAAGTTCACGGCCGAATACCACATCTGCAGATCAAGGTAGGGCGTGCCGGCCTCGTCGTACATGTAGCTGCCTTCGCAGCCCGAGAAGATCTTGGGCGGGTTGACGTAGTGGACGGTATCCCCGAACGAGCAGTACTTGGCTTCGTCGGCCAGAAGTTGGGCGTTATTGATCACAGCAAAGGGCTCCAGATATTCAGCCGCCGCAGTGTGAGCGGGCAATCTTGCTGCGCTGTCGAGTCTTTGTGTGGGGTTTGTGGAGGAGGCCGCGCGAAGCCTGGATCGGCCCCTGTGACGTAAATGAGACAAAACAAATGATAATCATTATCAATTGATGGGAGAATCGCGGAAAGCCAGCAGGAACAATCACACACGGGGGGAGCAATGGTCTCGCAAGAGCACTCCGCGGACAGGTCGGCAGCTAGCCAGCAACCCTCTTTCCCCGATTCCCGCCATGGCTGTGTCTTCGCGTTCGTCTTTCCTCTCCCTCTCCTGCAACCCCTCGCGCACGCCGGCATTGCGGCACAGCCTGCTGGCCGTGGCCGTGCAGGCCGCCGTGATCGGTCTGGCCTCGCCCGGCGCCTGGGCGCAGACGCAGACGCAGACGCAGACGCAGACGCATGTGCAGACTGCGGACGATGAGGCCCGGCTGATGGCGCAGGCTCCCACCAAGGCGCTGGCCCAGGTCGATGTGGTCGATGCAGCCGAGCCCGTGCAGCGCACGCCGGGCGCCTCCACCACCGTCAGCGGCCCGGCGCTGGAGCAGGCCGGCAGCATGGCCGATGTGGTGCGCTACCAGCCGCTGGTCTCAGCGCCCGGCACGGCCTCGGGCACCAGCCGCAACCGCAGCAGCTTCGACCGCTCGGGCACCACGGGCTACAACATCCGCGGCATCGAGGGCAACCGCATCGGCATGGATGTGGACGGCGTCGAGATGCCCGACGCCACCACGCGCCCCTATGTGAGCCGTGTCGGCGCCAACACCTTCGGCGTGGGCCGTGACTTCATCGACCCCGAGATGTTCTCGGCCGTGGACATCCTCTCCGGCACCACCACGGCGCGGCGCGCGGCCGGTGGCATCGGCGGATCGGTGGGCTTTCGCACCAAGTCCGCCGAGGACTACCTGGTGGGCGGCAAGACCTCCTACCTGGGCGGCAAGATCGGCCACGACACGGCCGACCGCTCCTGGAACGAGAGCTTCACGGCCGCTGGCCGCTCGGGCGACCTCGACGGCCTGATCGCCTATTCGCGCCGCGACGGCCACGAGACGCGCAACCACAGCGCCATCGTCAACAGCTATCCCGACGACTGGAACTCCAACGCGCTGCTGCTCAAGGGCGGCCTGCGCATAGCCCCGGCCCACCGCCTGGTGCTGTCGGCCGACCTGTACCGCCGCAAGAACGACACCTCCTTCCACGGCTGGGACACCACCAACACCAGCATCACCGAAAGCTCGCGCCAGAACAGCGACACCCGTCGCAACACGCTGCAGCTGCAGCACCTGTGGACACCGGCCGGCGCCTGGGTGGACCAGCTGGACACGCGGCTGTACTTCCAGAACACGGACACCAACGACGTCACCGACACCACCACGCTGGCCACGGGCGCCAAGGTGCACAACATCTCGGGCAACGAGACGCGCACCTGGGGTTTCTCGAGCACGGGCGACAAGCGCATCGACCGCCACCGCCTGAGCTTTGGCGTGAATGCATCGACACAGGACACGGAGCGTCCGTGGAACGTTTTCGCTACCGGCACGCCCGTTATGAAGCCCCAGCCCGACACCACCACCCGCCGCTACGGCGCCTTCCTGCAGGACGAGATCAGCTTCCAGGCCGGCGGCCGCCGCCTGGCGCTGATTCCCGCGCTGCGCGTGGACCGCGTGGAGATCAAGACACGCGACCTGGACAACTTCGTCTCGGGCGTGCTCACGGCCGCCGATGTGGAAAAGATTTACGGTGGCACGCGCGGCAACACCATCCTCAGCCCCAGCCTGGCCCTGGTCTATGACCTCACGCCCACGTTCAGCGCCTATGCCCAGTTCAAGCGCAGCGGGCGAGCGCCCTCGGCCGGCGAGATCTTCGGCTCGTGGAACATGGCCAGCAACTACAACGCGGCAGGCCAGTACGCCCTGGTGGGCAACCCCAAACTGAAGGAGGAAAGCAGCAATGCCTTCGACTTCGGCCTCAAGGGGTCGCCCACGCCGGGCGTGACCTTCAACAGCTCGGTCTTCTATACCAGGTACTCCGACTTCATCGCCTACACGCGCTACCTGCGCGCGGGCCGTCCCGACCTGTTCGTCAACGTGCCCGCCCACATCGGCACCATCTACCAGGCCGAGAACCGCGACAGCGCAAAGATCTACGGCTTCGAGGCCAGCGCGCGCCTGGACCACGGCCAGTGGATGCCCGCCGCCAGGGGCCTGTACTCCACCTGGGCGCTGGGCATCAGCCGCGGCACCTCCAAGTCCTACTACGCAGGCGACAAGGATGTGCCGCTGGACAGCGTGCTGCCGCGCAAGGCCATCGTCGGCGTGGGCTATGACGCACCGGCCCGGCAATGGGGCCTGAACCTGACCGGCACCTTCGTCGCGGGCAAGCAGGCCGTGGCCACCAACCGCGACAGCTACCTGAACGCGGGCACCGGCCTGACCGACTCGACCACCGAGCTGTTCCGCGTGCCCGGCTATGCCATCTTCGACCTGGCCGGCTACTGGCAGGTCGCAAAGAACGTGCGCCTGAACGCCGGCATCTACAACCTGGGCGACAAGCGCTACTGGGACTATTCCAGCACCCGCAGCCTGCAGCCCGGCGTGGCGCGCGACCGCCGCGACATCGAGCTGCTGAGCAACCCGGGCCGCACCTTCGCCGTGTCCATGAACGTTGCGTTCTGAGCACCCTGCGCACCATGCCATTGCATCCACGCCACCTTCACTTGCCGCGTGGCGCGGATCCGAGGAGTTTCTCCAGGGGCCGGCCGGCCTTCCCTACAGCGGCGGTGTCGGCCGGAAAGCCTCCACCACCATCGCAGCCGCCGCTGTATCTGCCTACTTCAGGAGTCGTTTCATGATCGAGTTCTCTCTGTCCCACCGCATGCTGGCCGCTGCCGGCCTGGCGGCCCTGCTCACCGCCTGCGCATCGACCACGGCACCGTCCGCCAGCGGCCCGGCCCAGCCTGCGGGCGGGCATGGCCAGTCTGCCTTCATGGGCAGCTACGACGCCAACCGTGATGGCGTGGTCACGCGCCAGGAGTACGACACCGTGCGCAAGCAGCGCTTCCTGGCCGGCGACACCAATGGCGACGGCTGGCTCAGCGAGAAGGAGTACGTGGACGAGTTCGAGGCCCGCCTCAAGCAGCAATACGCGGGCCGCCAGCCCGACGAGCGCTATGCCCAGTCCATGAAGCAGGCCCATGTGCGCTTCGGCATCGTGGACAGGAACCGCGACGGCAAATACACCGTGGAAGAAGACATGGCCATCGCCGAACGCAGCTTCAAGGAAGCCGACGTCAATGCCGATGGCGTCGTGGACAAGAACGACGTCAAGAAGCCCTGAGCGGACATGGCCAAAACCCTATCCAAGCGATTGGCCTGGTGGCTGCCGCTGCTGTCGGCCGTGTGCATCGCCGCCCAGGCCCATACGCCCTACCTGCTGCCCACCAGCTTCGAGGCTTCGCCCCGGGCCGTCATCAGCGTGGACGCCAGCTTTGCCGACAAGTTCTTCATCCCCGAAGTGGCTTTTGGCGAAACGCGCTTCACCGTGACGGCGCCCGACGGCTCGGTCACGCCCATGGCCGATGTGCGCCAGTTCAAGACCCGCACCGTCGCCGAGCACCAACTGCCCGACGAGAAGGGCACCTACCGCGTGAGCACCGGCCCGCGCCTGGGCGCCGTCTTCCGTTCGTGGGAGCGCAACGGCAAGGTGGAGACCGCGCGTGATCCCGCCACGCCCACGCCGGCCGATGCCAGGCTGCTGAGCCACTACCAGTCGCTGTCGGTCTCCGAGACCTACATCACGGTGGGCAAGCCCAGCCGGGCCGCGCTCGCGCCCTCAGGCAAGGGCCTGGAGATCGTGCCCGTCACGCATCCCGCCGACCTGTTCGCGGGCGAGAAGTTCGACTTCACCGTGCAATACGACGGCAAGCCGCTGGCCGCGCAGAAGGTGGAAATCTTCCGCTCGGCCATGGACCTGGCCAGCCAGCACAGCGTGGATGTACTGACCACCGATGGCGAGGGCCGCATCTCCTACGCCCTGCCCAAGTCCGGCATCTACCTGGCCCTGGTGCGCTACCGCGCCGACGCCCCCGCCGGCGCCGCCGCGCCGCAGTACGGCAACAACTACACGCTGACCTTCAGGGTGCTGGCGCAGTAAGGGGTTCCGGTTTCACGAAAAAGGCCTGACGCCATGGAGGTGCAGGCCTTTTCTCATGGTGGAGCCAGCCCCAAGCGATGTGCATGAGGGCTATGCGCCTCAACCCGTGGCCACCACCCGCAGCACCTCGGCGCCATAGGCGTCGAGCTTCTTGGCGCCCATGCCGCTGATGCCCTGCAGGTCGTCCAGCGAAGCCGGGTTGCGTTCGGCAATGGCGGCCAGCGTGGCGTCGTGGAAGATCACATAGGCCGGCAGGTTGTGTTCGCGCGCGACCTCGGCGCGCCAGGCCTTGAGATTGATGAAGCGCACCTGGGCGTCGGGGCCCAGGCTGGCGGCGGCCGCGTTGGGCTGGGTGGCGCGCTTGGAGGTGCGCGTGCGCGGCGCGGCCACGGCCTCGCGCAGCTGCACGGGGACATTGCCGCGCAGCACGTCGCGCGAGCCATCGGCCAGGCACAGCGTGTCGAAGCTGTGGCCGCTGTTCTCGCTGGTGATCTTGTGCAGGCCCAGGGCGCCCGTGGCCAGCAGCTGGCGCATCACGCCGCGCAGCTGTGGCTCGCTGTAGTCCTTGCCCAGGCCGAAGGTGGAGATCTTGTCGTGCCCATACTGGCGCACCTTCTCGGTGTCCTTGCCGCGCAGCACGTCCATGATGTGGCCCGCGCCAAAGGTCAGCTGGCTGGCCTCGTGCACGCGGTAGATGGTGGACAGCAGCTTGCGCGCGGCGTCCGTGCCATCCCACAGGGCCGGGGGCTCCATGCAGTTGTCGCAGTTGCCGCAGGCGGTCTTTGCCACGCGCTGCAGCGGCCGGCCTTCAAGGTCCGTCTCTGCGTCTTCTCCCGGTGCGCCCAGGCCGTACTGCTCGCCGAAGTAGGCCAGCAGCCGCACGCGGCGGCAGTCCGTGGCCTCGGCCAGGCCCAGCAGGGCATCGAGCTTGCCGCGCATGACCTGCTTGAAGGTGTCCTCGGCAGGGCTTTCGTCGATCATGCGGCGCTGGTTGACCACGTCGGACAGGCCGTAGGCCATCCAGGCATCGGCGGGCAGCCCGTCGCGGCCTGCGCGGCCGGTTTCCTGGTAGTAGCCCTCGATGTTCTTGGGCATGTCCACATGGGCCACGAAGCGCACATCGGGCTTGTTGATGCCCATGCCGAAGGCGATGGTGGCGACGATGACGATGCCGTCCTCGCGCAGAAAGCGGTCCTGGTGCAGCTGGCGCGTCTCGAAGGGCAGGCCCGCGTGGTAGGGCAGGGCGGGCACGCCGGCCTGGCTCAGCGTCTGGGCCAGCTCCTCCACGCGCTTGCGCGACTGGCAATAGACCACGCCGGCCTCGCCCTCGTGCTCGCGCTCGATGAAGCGCAGCAGCTGGTTGCTGACGTCCTTCTTCTCGGCGATGCGGTAGCGGATGTTGGGGCGGTCGAAGCTGCTGACGAAGTGCCGTGCGCTCTCCAGCTGCAGCCGCTCGACGATGTCGGCGCGCGTCAGCGCATCGGCCGTGGCCGTGAGCGCAATGCGCGGCACGCCCGCATAGCGCTCGTGCAGCACGCTCAGCGCGCGGTACTCGGGGCGGAAGTCATGGCCCCACTGGCTCACGCAGTGGGCCTCGTCGATGGCGAACAGCGACAGCTTGCCCTGGGCATGCAGGTCGTCGAGCAGGCCCAGGAAGCGCGGCGTGTTCAGGCGCTCGGGCGCGGCATACAGCAGGGTGATGTCGCCGCTTTGCAGGCGCCATTCGACTTCCTGCGTCTCGTCATAGGACAGCGTGGAGTTCAGGTAGGCGGCGCTCACGCCTGCCTCGTGCAGCGCGCCCACCTGGTCGTGCATGAGCGCGATCAGCGGCGACACCACCACCGCCACGCCGTGGCCCTGCTGCTGGCGCACGATGGCCGGCACCTGGTAGCACAGGCTCTTGCCGCCACCCGTGGGCATGAGCACCAGCGCATCGCCGCCGGCGACCACGTGCGAGACGATGGCTTCCTGCGGACCGCGGAATTGTTCGTAGCCGAACACGGCTTGCAGGACGGAATGCGCGGCGGACAACGGAGACTTCTTTCGGCAGAGGCGGCTGGCGCGGGAGGGAGCGGGATGCGGGCGCTTCCCGCAAAAAATGCGCTGCGGCCCGAAGGCCGCAACAGCCGCCATTTTGCGCCCCCTCGCAAGGTCCAGGGAAGACCTGGGGTTTGAACCGCTCTGCATCAACGGCCTTTTGCGGGCGCGAGGGTGCCATTTTCAGATTTCTCCTAGCCACCCGCTGCTGCATTCAGCTGCCGCCCAGCACCCCACGCGCAATGATGCTGCGCTGCACTTCGGACGAACCTTCGTAGATGCGCAAAATGCGCGCATCGCGCACCAGGCGCTCCAGCGGCATTTCGCGCGTGTAGCCGTAGCCGCCGTGGATCTGCAGGGCTTCGTCGGTGACGAAGCCCACCATTTCGGACGCATGCAGCTTGGCCATGGCCGAGTGCTGGGTGAAGGGCTGGCCGGCCTGGCGCAAGGCCAGGGCCTGCATGGTCAGTGCCCACGATGCCTCCAGGCGCAGCTTCATGTCTGCCAGCTTCCACTGGATGCCCTGTTTCGTGGCCAGCGGCTCGCCGCCGACCAGGCGCTGATTGGCCCATTGCGCTGCGGCGGCCAGGGCGGCCTCGGCCACGCCCAGGGCGGTGGCCGCCACGTCCAGGCGGCTGTTGTCCAGCACCTTCATGGCTGTCTTGAAGCCTGTGCCCTCGGCGCCCAGCCGGTGGCTGGCAGGCACGCGCACGCCGTCCAGCGAGACCTCGAAGGCATGGCCGCCGCGGATGCCCATGAGTTTTTCTGGGGCCGAGACCTGGATGCCGGGCAGGTCATGCGGCACGATGAAGGCGCTGACGCCGCGCGCGCCGGCCTCCATGTCGGTCTTGGCGAAGACCACCATGAAGCGTGCCTCGGCGGCGTTGGAGATGAAGTGCTTGACGCCCGTGATCAGATAGTCGTCCCCATCGCGCACGGCGCGCGTGCGCATGTCGGCCGGGTGGGAGCCGCCGCGCGGCTCGGTCAGCGCAAAGGCGGCCAGCCATTGGCCGCTGGCGCAGCGCGGCAGCCACTGCTGGCGCTGGGCATCGTCGCCGCCGATGAGCACGGCGTCCGTGCCCAGGTAGTGGGCGCCGATCATGGACGAGGTGGCCGCGCAGGCGCGCGAGATGGCCACCAGGGACAGCAGCATGGCCGTGGGCGTGACGCCCGGGCCGCCCAGGGCCTCGGGCAGGTTCATGCCCATCACGCCCAGGGCCGACAGGCCCGGCACATGGCAGGTGGCGGACAGCGCTTCCTCGTCCATGCGCTGCGCCAAGGGCGCCAGCGCGTCGTCGGCAAATCGGGCCACGGCATCGGCAATGGCGTGGTCGTCGGCGGTGGTGCCCAGTCGTTGGAAGTTCATGGAGGTTCGCTCAATGTGATGGGGAAGAGGGGGCCGCGCCTGCAGTGCCCAGGGCACCGGATGCGCGCAGCGCGGCTATGGCTTCGGCGCCCCGGCCCAGCCACTGCGAGAGCAGGGCGTCGGTGTGCTCGCCCAGGGCCGGTGCGCGCTCGGCGCGGTTGGGTGCGGCGCCGCTGAAATGCACGGGCTGGGTGGGCAGGCGCAGGCCGGGCAGGCGAGGGTCCTGCACCGCGCCGAGCAGGCCGCGTGCCTGGCTCTGGGGCGACTCCAGCGCCTGGGCAATGTTCCAGATGGGGGCGGCGGGCACGCCGGCCGCATCCAGCGCGGCCACCACCTGCGCCACTTCATGCCTGCCGGCCCAGGTCTCGATGGCCTCGCGCAGCGCGGGTTCGTGGGCCGAGCGTGATTCGTCGCTGGCAAAGCGCGGGTCGCCGGCCAGCCCGCCCAGCTCCATGGCCTGCAGGGCGGCGGCGAACAGCTTGTTGTTGAGCACGGCCAGCGCGAAGTGGCCGTCGCCTGCGCGGTACACGCCGAAGGGGGCCGACAGCGGATGGCGGTTGCCCACGCGGCGCGCGGGCCGGCCCGTGAACAGGTAGCGCGCCACCGAGGTGGCCAGAAAGCTCAGCGTGGTGTCGAACATGGCCACGTCCACCTGCTGGCCCTGTCCCGTGGCGCGCGCCTGCAGCAGCGCGGCCAGCGTGGCCCAGGAGGCGAACAGGCCGGCCACCACGTCGCTGACGGCCTCGCCCACCACGGTGGGCGCGCCATCGGGCTCGCCCGTGGCCTCCATGAGGCCGCTCATGGCCTGCACGATGATGTCGTAGGCCGGCCGGTGGGCCAGCGGCCCGGTCTGGCCGAAGCCCGAGACGCTGACGTAGACCAGGCGCGGATTGAGTGCGCGCAGCTGCGCGGGGCCTATGCCCAGGCGCTCGGCCACGCCGGGCCGGAAGTTCTCCACCACCACGTCGGCCTGGGCGGCCATCTCGTGGACCAGGGCCACGGCCTCGGGATGCTTGAGGTCCAGCACCAGGCTTTGCTTGTTGCGGTTCATCACCGTGAACAGCGCGCTTTCTCCGTTGTTCATGGGGCCGATGGCGCGGTAGTCGTCGCCCTGCGGCGGCTCGATCTTGACGACCTCGGCGCCCAGGTCGGCCAGCAGGGCCGTGGACAGCGGCCCGGCCAGCACGCGCGTGAAGTCGAGAATGCGCACGCCGTCCAGCGGGCGGGCAGTGAGGGGGGTGGACTCGGTCATGGGGGCAGCCTTGGACGGGTGGTCTATGGCTGCATGCTGGCGCGTGATTGAATCAATGGAAAATATTCATTCTTGATTCACTGCATTCAAAAAGATGATCCAGATCAGCCTGCGCCAGCTGGAGTATTTCGTGGCCGCCGCACGCCATGGCAGCACGGCGCGCGCGGCCGAGGCCATCGGCGTGTCCCAGCCGTCCATCTCCAAGGCGATTGCCGACCTGGAGGCGCTGTGGGGCGAGGCGCTGTTCGTGCGCCGCCATGCCAGGGGGCTGGATCTCACGGCGGCCGGCGCGGTGCGCAGCCGCGAGGCCCAGGCGCTGCTGGACGGCGCACGCAGCCTGCAGGGGCCGCGCACGGTGGCGATGGCGGGCGTGCTGCGCCTGGGTTTTCTGAGCACGCTGGGCGCGCGCTGGGTGCCGGCCCTGCTGGCGCAGATGCAGCGCCTGCACCCCGGCATTGCGCTGGAGCTGGTGGAGGGCGACATCGCCTCGCTCACGCAGCAGGTGGAGCGCGGCGAGCTCGATGCGGCCCTGCAGTACGACACGGGCCTGGCGCGTCCCCGCATGGAGCTGCTGCCCGTGGCGGCGCTGCCGCCCTATGTGCTGCTGCCGCAGCGCCATGCGCTGGCGGCCAGGACCAGCGTGGGGCTGGCCGAGGTGGCCCGCTACCCGCTGGTCCTGATCAACCTGCCGCACAGCCGCGAGTATTTCCTGTCGCTGTTCCGCGAGGCCGGCGTGACGCCGCTGGTGGCCCATGAGTTCGCCTCCATCGAGATGCTGCGCTCCATGGTGGCCAACGGCCACGGCCTGAGCGTGCTGACCACGCGGCCGGTGGTGGACCGCGCCCACGATGGCCAGCGCCTGGCCTGCCGCCGCATCCGGGGCCGCGTGGCCCCCCAGGGCGTGGTGCTGGCCGTGCCGGCGGGCAATGCCTCGCCGCTGATTGCACCGTTCTTGAAGGTGGCGCGTGCCGTGATTGCACCGTAGCGGCGCGCAGGCCCGTGGCATGCACCACGGTGGTGAGGTGCTACCCGGGATTTTCCCCAGGTTGTATGGACAAGCTTGGTTGGCACGGCATTTGCTGTTGCTCTCCGTGTTGATCGCAGGTAGATGCAGGATGCTCGCTCCATCACCGGTTTGCCGGGTAATCCTGTATATACATGTCCGGTCGGCAAAAACACACTTCGGGCTCCCGCACAGGTCTGCCTGCGGACCCCGAAACTGCCATCGCCAACTTGCTTTCCCGACCGAGGAGTGCCACATGAGTTCGATCCCCACGTTCCGCCGCCTGCCCCTGGGGCCGCTGGCCGCCGCCCTCTGCCTTGCCGCCGCACTGCAGCCCGCTGCCGCGCAGGAGACCAAGATCACCCTGGGCATGTCGGGCTGGACCGGCTTCGCGCCGCTGACCCTGGCCGACAAGGCCGGCATCTTCAAGAAGAACGGCCTGGCGGTGGACCTGAAGATGATTCCGCAGAAGGACCGCCACCTGGCCCTGGCCTCGGGCGCCATCCAGTGCGCGGCCACCACCATCGAGACGCATGTGGCCTGGAACACGAACGGCGTGCCCATCGTGCAGATCTTCCAGATGGACAAGTCCTATGGCGCCGACGGCATCGCCGTGCGCAATGACGTCAAGGGCTTTGCCGACCTCAAGGGCAAGACGGTGGCCGTGAGCGCGCCGGGCACGGCGCCGTACTTCGGCCTGGCCTGGATGCTGCACAAGAACGGCATGACCATGAAGGATGTGAAGACCGTCTCGCTGGAGCCCCAGCCCGCGGCCCAGGCCTTCGTGGCCGGCCAGAACGATGCGGCCATGAGCTACGAGCCCTACCTGTCCACCATCCGCGCCAACCCGGCGGCGGGCAAGATCCTGGCCACCACCATCGACTACCCCATGGTCATGGACACCGTGGGCTGCGATCCCAAGTGGCTCAAGGCCAACGCGGCCGCCGCCAAGGCCCTGGCCCAGTCGTATTTCGATGCGGTGGCCATGATCGAGGCCGACAAGACCAAGTCCTTCGAGATCATGGGCGCGGCCGTCAAGCAGGGTGGCGAGCAGTTCGGCAAGTCGGCCTCCTACCTGAAGTGGTCCGACAAGGAAGCCAACCAGAAATTCTTCGCCAACGAGCTGGTGCCCTTCATGAAGGAGTCGGCCGTGATCCTCAAGGAGGCCGGCATCATCCGCTCCATCCCCGAGAACTATGGCGTGATGTACGACGCCAGCTTCATCCAGTAAGCCCGCCAGGGGATGACCATGCAAGCCGCATCCACTTCCGCAGTCCAGCCGGCTAACAAGCCCATGACCCACGCCACACCGCACGCTCCCGCGCCCGCCGCGGCGCCAGCCCCCGTCCGCCGCCGCCGCATGGCGCCGCTGGAGCCCGTCAGCCCCACGGCCAAGTGGGTGCTGGGTGTGGCCTTCTTCGTGCTGTTCTTTCTCGTCTGGGCGGCTGTGACGCTGGGCGGCTTCGTCTCCCCGACCTTCCTGGCCAGCCCCATGACCATGGCGCGCGAGGGCGTGCTGCTGTTCACCGAGTACGGCTTCCTGCACGACATCGGCATGACGGTATGGCGCGTGATGGGCGGCTTCATCCTGGCCTCGGTCGTGGCCGTGCCGCTGGGCATCGCCATGGGCGCCTGGAAGCCGGTCGAGGCCTTCTTCGAGCCCTTTGTCTCGTTCTGCCGCTACCTGCCGGCCTCGGCCTTCATCCCGCTGCTGATCCTGTGGGCCGGCGTGGGCGAGACGCAGAAGCTGCTGGTCATCTTCATCGGCTCGGTGTTCCAGATCACGCTGATGGTGGCCGTCACCGTGGGCGGCGCGCGCAAGGACCTGGTGGAGGCCGCCTATACGCTGGGCGCCTCCAACACCGGCGTGGTGCGCCGCGTGCTGATTCCGGGCGCCGCGCCCGGCATTGCCGAGACGCTGCGCCTGGTGCTGGGCTGGGCCTGGACCTATGTGATCGTGGCCGAGCTGATCGGCTCGTCCTCGGGCATCGGCCACATGATCACCGACAGCCAGGCGCTGCTGAACACGGGCCAGATCATCTTCGGCATCATCGTGATCGGCCTCATCGGCCTGGTGTCCGATTTCATCTTCAAATCTCTGAACCGTCGCATGTTCGAGTGGAGCACCCTGTGAAAAGGATCTACCCCCTGAGCGGCTGCGCCGCTTCCCCCTTGAAGGGGGACGACACCCTCGGTGCGGGGCGGCCCTTCCTCGGTGTCTCTGAGGTGAGTCGCGCCGGTTGCAGCCGCCGTGAATATTGACAAGCGCCCTGGAGAATCGTGATGAATCTTTTGTCTATTCAAGGTGTTTCGCGCACCTTCACCAGCCACAAGGGCACGAGCACGCAGGCCTTGCTGCCTGTGGATTTCGAGGTCCGCGAGAACGACTTCGTCACCATCCTCGGCCCTTCGGGCTGCGGCAAGTCCACCATGCTGCGCATTGCGGCAGGGCTGGATTTCCCGACCACGGGCCAGGTGCTGCTGGACGGCCGCGCCGTGGACGGGCCGGGCGCCGACCGGGGCATGGTGTTCCAGAGCTACACGCTGTTTCCGTGGCTGACGGTGGCCCAGAACATCCGCTTCGGCCTGCGCGAGAAGGGCGTGAGCGAGGCGCTGCAAAAGGAGCGCAGCGACTACTTCATCGCCAAGGTGGGGCTGCGCGGCTTCGAGAACCACTTTCCCAAGCAGCTGTCGGGCGGCATGCAGCAGCGCACGGCCATTGCGCGCGCGCTGGCCAACGATCCCAAGATCCTGCTCATGGACGAGCCCTTCGGCGCCCTCGACAACCAGACCCGCGTGCTCATGCAGGAGCTGCTGCTGGGCATCTGGGAGGCCGAGCGCAAGACCGTGATGTTCGTCACCCACGACATCGACGAGGCCATCTTCATGGCCAACCGCGTGGCCGTGTTCAGCGCGCGCCCGGGCCGCATCAAGGCCGATATTCCCGTGAACCTGCCGCATCCGCGCCACTACACGGTCAAGACATCGCCCGAGTTCATGGAGCTGAAAGCCCGGCTGACCGAAGAGATTCGCGCAGAGTCGCTGGCCGCTGCTGCACACTGACGCTTTTCCATGACCACTGCCCACACCATGTCTTCGCGTTCCACGGCTTCCCGACTTTCCGCAACGACGGCGGAGGTGCCCATGGCCCTGTACCAGCAGGTCAAGGACCATGTGCTGCGCAAGATCGCCGATGGCTCGCTGTCGGCCGGCGAGCGCGTGCCGTCCGAGCAGGAGCTGGTGCAGGAGTTCGGCGTGGCCCGCATGACGGCCAACCGCGCGCTGCGCGAGCTGGCCGAGCAGGGCGTGATCGTGCGCGTGGCCGGCGTGGGCTCCTTCGTGGCCGAGGAAAAGCCGCAGTCCACGCTGCTGCGCATCGCCAACATTGCCGAAGAGATCCGCCAGCGCGGGCATGACCACCGCTTCGAGCTGATCAGCGTGCGCCGCGAGTCGGCCTCGCCCGAGGCGGCCGCTTCGCTGCAGCTGTCTGCGGGCAGCTCGGTGTTCCACCTGCAGGGCGTGCATTTCGAGAACGACGTGCCCGTGCAGCTGGAAGACCGCCATGTGAACCCGCGCATGGCGCCGGACTTCATGGAGCAGGACTTCTCGCTGATCCAGCCTTCGGTGTATCTGGTGCGCAACGTGCCCTTCGACCAGATCGAGCATGTGGTGGACGCCATGCTGCCCACGCCCGAGCAGGCGCGCTGGCTGCAGATGGACGCCGACCAGCCCTGCCTGACGCTGACGCGCCGCACCTGGTACCTGGGCACGCCCGTGACCTGGGTGCACTGCGTGCATCCGGGCATGCGCTACCGGCTGGGCAGCCGCTTTCGCACCGACGGCGGATCGCACGACGGCTGAGGCCTGAAAGGCGGGGTTCCCGCTCTTGCGCTGTTCCGCTTCGATTGATATTGTATAGACAGGCATAGACATCCATCCCGGCACACCCTCCCAGACACCGACAGGGCATCACCATGAACACCATCACGACTCCCGGCCTCACCTCCCGTCCCGGCACCGCGCTGACGCTGCAGCCCGGCCAGGTCAGCCTGGCCCAGCTGCGGGCCATCCAGCAGGGCGGCGTGCGCCTGTCCATGGCGGCGTCCGCCTACGAGCGCATGCGCGCCGCCCAGGCCCATGTGCAGCACATCGTGGATGAGGACCAGGTCGTCTATGGCATCAACACCGGCTTCGGCAAGCTGGCCTCCACCAAGATCGCCCATGACCGCCTGGCAGAACTGCAGCGCAACCTGGTGCTGTCGCACAGCGTGGGCACGGGCGATCCACTGCCCGACGCCGTGGTGCGCCTGGTGCTGGCCACCAAGGCCGTGAGCCTGGCGCGCGGCCACTCGGGCGTGCGCCCCGAGCTGGTCGATGCGCTGCTGGCCCTGGCCAACGCCGACGTGCTGCCCGTGATTCCCGCCAAGGGCTCGGTGGGTGCCTCGGGCGACCTGGCGCCGCTGTCGCACCTGGCCTGCGTGCTGATCGGCGAAGGCCAGGCCAAGATCGATGGACAGGTGGTGTCCGGCACCGAGGCCATGCGCCACGTGGGCCTGGAGCCCTTCGTGCTCGGCCCCAAGGAAGGGCTGGCCCTGCTCAACGGCACCCAGGTATCCACGGCGCTGGCCCTGGTGGGCCTTTTCCAGGGCGAGAGCGTGTTCGCCGCCGGCCTGGTGGCAGGCTGCCTGACGCTGGAGGCCATCAAGGGCTCGGTCAAGCCGTTCGACGCGCGCATCCACGAGGCGCGCGGCCAGCTCGGCCAGATCGCCGTGGCCGCCGCCGTGCGCGAGCTGCTGGACGGCAGCGCCATCGACACCTCCCACCCCCACTGCGGCCGCGTGCAGGACCCGTACTCCATCCGCTGCGTGCCCCAGGTCATGGGCGCCTGCCTGGACAACCTCAGCCATGCGGCCCGCGTGCTGGTGATCGAGGCCAACGCCGCCTCGGACAACCCGCTTGTCTTCGACAACGGCGACGTGATCTCGGGCGGCAACTTCCACGCCGAGCCCGTGGCCTTCGCGGCCGACATCATCGCCCTGGCCCTGGCCGAGATCGGCGCCATCTCCGAGCGCCGCATGGCCCTGCTGCTGGACACCGGCCTGTCGGGCCTGCCGGCCTTCCTGATCGCCGACAGCGGCGTGAACTCGGGCTTCATGATCGCCCAGGTCACGGCCGCCGCCCTGGCTGCCGAGAACCAGTGCCTGGCCCATCCCAGCAGCGTCACCAGCCTGCCCACCTCGGCCAACCAGGAAGACCATGTCTCCATGGCCACCTACGGCGCGCGGCGCCTGGGCGAGATGGCGCGCAACACCGCCGTCATCGTGGGCGTGGAGGCCATGGCCGCCGCCCAGGGCATGGACTTCGACCGCAGCCTGAACAGCTCCGAGCTGATCGAGGCGCAGTACGCGCTGATCCGCAGCCAGGTTCCGCACCTGGACCGTGACCGCTACCTGGCACCCGACATCGAAACCATGCGCCAGTGGGCGCTTGCCACGGACTGGCCCCAGGCCATCGTCCGCCACCTGCCCAGCCACCAGGCTGCCTGAACCCCGCAACCGCTCACCCCCCGCATCCAGGAGATCGCCATGAACGCCAACGACGCCATCCTCAACGCCAACGCTGCCACCAATCCCCGCTATGACGCCAGCCGCGTCATCCGCGCCCCGCGCGGCAGCGAACTGCACTGCAAGAACTGGCTGGCCGAGGCCGCCTACCGCATGCTGCAGAACAACCTGGACCCCGACGTGGCCGAGAACCCCAAGGCCCTGGTGGTCTACGGCGGCATCGGCCGCGCGGCGCGCAACTGGGAGTGCTATGACCAGATCCTGGAGTCGCTGAAAAAGCTGGAGGCCGACGAGTCCCTGCTGATCCAGTCGGGCAAGCCCGTGGGCGTGTTCAAGACGCACGAGAACGCACCGCGCGTGCTGCTGGCCAACTCCAACCTCGTGCCCCAGTGGGCCAACTGGGAGCACTTCAACGAGCTCGACCAGAAGGGCCTGTTCATGTACGGCCAGATGACGGCCGGCAGCTGGATCTACATCGGCGCCCAGGGCATCGTGCAGGGCACGTTCGAGACCTTCGTCGAGGCCGGCCGCCAGCACTACAACAACGACCTCACGGGCAAGTGGATCCTCACGGCGGGCCTGGGCGGCATGGGCGGTGCCCAGCCCCTGGCCGGCGTGCTGGCCGGCGCCTGCGTGCTGGCCATCGAATGCCAGCAAAGCAGCATCGACTTCCGCCTGCGCACGCGCTACCTGGACAAGCAGGCGCGCGACATCGACCACGCGCTGGAGCTCATCGCCCAGCACACGGCCGCGGGCGAAGCCATCTCCATCGGCCTGCTGGGCAATGCCGCCGAAATCCTGCCCGAGCTGGTGCGCCGCGCAAAGGCCGGCGGCGCCCGCCCCGACATCGTGACCGACCAGACCTCGGCCCATGACCTGATCAACGGCTACCTGCCCGTGGGCTGGACCGTGGACGAGTGGCGTGCCGCCGCCGCCGACCCGTCGCGCCATGCCCAGCTCAAGGCCGCCGCCGCCCAGGGCTGCGCCCAGCACGTGCAGGCCATGCTGGACTTCCAGGCCATGGGCATTCCCACGGTGGACTACGGCAACAACATCCGCCAGGTGGCCCTGGACCAGGGCGTGAAGAACGCCTTCGACTTCCCCGGCTTCGTGCCCGCCTACATCCGCCCGCTGTTTTGCGAAGGCAAGGGCCCGTTCCGCTGGGTGGCCCTGTCCGGCGACCCCGAGGACATCTACAAGACCGACGCCAAGATCAAGGAACTGTTCCCCGACAACAAGCACACCCACCGCTGGCTGGACATGGCGCGCGAGCGCATCAGCTTCCAGGGCCTGCCCGCGCGCATCTGCTGGTTGGGACTGGGCGAGCGCCACAAGGCGGCCCTGGCCTTCAACGAGATGGTGAAGAACGGCGAACTCAAGGCCCCCATCGTGATCGGCCGCGACCACCTGGACTGCGGCTCGGTGGCCAGCCCCAACCGCGAGACCGAATCCATGAAGGACGGCACGGACGCCGTCAGCGACTGGCCGCTGCTCAATGCCCTGCTCAACACCGCAGGCGGCGCCACCTGGGTCAGCCTGCACCACGGCGGCGGCGTGGGCATGGGCTACTCCCAGCATGCGGGCGTGGTCATCGTGGCCGACGGCACGGACGAGGCCGCCGCCCGCCTGGGCCGCGTGCTCTGGAACGATCCGGCCACCGGCGTGATGCGCCATGCGGATGCGGGCTACGACATTGCCGTGGCTGCGGCCAAGCGCCATCAGCTGAACCTGCCCATGGTCAAGTGAGCCGCTTGCAGGACACCACGGCCATGCAGCGTTTCGACCTGAACCAGATCGCCGCCAGCCCCTGGAAGAACGGGGGCGGCAGCACGCGCGAGATCGCCTGCTGGCCGCCCGGGGCGGGCATGGAGGCTTTCGGCTGGCGCATCAGCGTGGCCACCATTGACCAGCCCGGCCCGTTCTCGGCCTTTGCGGGCGTGGACCGGCAGATCATGCTGCTCGATGGCGACGGCGTGCACCTGCGCGGCGAAGGCATCGACCATGTGCTGGACGCGCGCTGGCAGCCGTTTGCCTTCTCCGGCGATGTGGCGCTGGGCTGCTCGCTGCTGGGCGGCACTTCCACCGACTTCAACGTGATGGCGCGGCGCGGCCGGTGGCGGGCGCAGGTCCAGGTGCTGGACAGCGCTGCCGACGCCGGCCGCGCCGACGCCGGCCTGTGCATGGTGCTGCAGGGCAACTGGCAGGCGGATGGCGCTGCGCTCATCCCCGGCCAGGGCCTGTGGTGGAGCGCGCAGCAGCCCGACCCGCAGCATCTGGTGCCGCAGACCGACGACGCGCGGCTGGTGCAGGTGCTGCTGCAAGCCTGCTGACCCACGACATCCAAGGAATCACCTCCATGACCGAGCCCCACGCACCCGCTTCTGCATCCGCTTGCGCACTCGCTCCATCCTCTTCGGCCGACGGCTGCTGGCAGAACCTGCGCCTGGCGCCTGACATGTTCGAGGCCGGCCAGGCCGTGGGTGACGGGGAGGATGCCTGCATCGTGGTGCAGCAGGGCCGCGTGGCCTGGGTGGGGCCGCAGCAGGCCCTGCCGCCCGCATATGCGGCCCTGCCGCGCCATGACGGCCAGGGCATGCTGGCCACGCCGGGCCTGGTCGATTGCCACACCCACCTGGTCTATGGCGGCGAGCGCGCCAACGAATTCGCCATGCGCCTGGACGGCGCCAGCTACGAGGAAGTGGCACGCGCCGGCGGCGGCATCGTCTCCAGCGTGCGTGCCACGCGCGAGGCCAGCGAGGACGAGCTGTTCGCCCAGGCCCTGCCGCGCCTGCAGCAGCTGCTGGACGAAGGCGTCTGCGCCATCGAGATCAAGTCGGGCTACGGCCTGGCCCTGGAGCACGAGCGCAAGCAGCTGCGCGTGGCGCGGCGCCTGGGCCAGGCCCTGGGCGTGACCGTACGCACCACCTTCCTGGGCGCGCATGCGCTGCCGCCCGAGTACGCAGGGCGCAGCCAGGACTACATCGACCTGGTCGCCGGCACCATGCTGCCCGCGCTGGCGGCCGAGGGCCTGGTCGATGCGGTCGATGTGTTCTGCGAGCGCATCGCCTTCTCGCTGGCCGAGACCGAGCAGGTCTTCCAGGCCGCACGCCGCCTGGGCCTGCCCGTCAAGCTGCATGCCGAGCAGCTGTCGAACATGGAGGGGGCGGCCCTCGCGGCCCGCTATGGCGCGCTGTCGTGCGACCACATCGAGCACCTGTCCGAATCCGGCATTGCCGCCATGCGCGACGCGGGTTCCGTGGCCGTGCTGCTGCCCGGCGCCTACTACACGCTGCGTGACACCCACATGCCGCCCATCGCGGGCCTGCGCGCCGCGGGCGTTCCCATGGCCGTCTCTACCGATCACAATCCGGGCACCTCCCCCTGCCTGAGCCTTTTGCTCATGGCCAACATGGCCTGCACCCTGTTCCGGCTCACCGTGCCCGAGGCGCTGGCGGGCATCACCCGCCATGCCGCGCGCGCCCTGGGCCTGCAGGACGAGCATGGCCTGATCGCGGCCGGCCGTCCTGCCCACTTCGTGCTCTGGCCCGTGCGCCATGCGGCCGAGCTGGCCTACTGGTTCGGCAGCAAGCCGGACTGCACCATCGTGCGCCAGGGCCGCATCGTGCGGACCCGCAGGCAGGGGAGCCACTGAAAGCCTGCTCATGTCCCATGCACTGTTTCTCGATGAATTGATTTCCACCCTGGGCGCCGAAGTGGCGCAGCGCGGCGACGATGTGCCCGCGCGCTACCACACCGACTGGAGCGGCACGCCGCCCCAGCGCCCGCTGGCCCTGGTGCGCCCGCGCAGCACCGACGAGGTCAGCGCGCTCATGCGCCTGTGCACGGCCCACCGCGTGCCTGTCGTGCCCCAGGGCGGGCTCACGGGCCTGGCCGGGGCGGCCGTGCCCGTGGCGGGCGCCGTGGCCGTCTCCATGGAGCGCATGAACGCCATCGAGGACGTGAACGCGCGCACCGCGCTGATGACCGTGCAGGCCGGCGCCACGCTGCAGGCCGTGCAGGAGGCGGCCGTGGCCGCAGGCATGGTCTTCGGCGTGGACCTGGGCGCGCGCGGCAGCTGCCAGATCGGCGGCAACGTGGCCACCAATGCGGGCGGCAACGGCGTGCTGCAGCACGGCATGATGCGCGAGCAGGTGCTGGGCCTGGAGGTGGTGCTGGCCGACGGCACGGTGCTGCCCATGCTGCGCCCCATGCTCAAGAACAACACGGGCTACGACCTCAAGCAGTTCTTCATCGGCTCGGAGGGCACGCTGGGCATCGTCACGCGCGTGCTGTTGCGCCTGCGCCCCGCGCCCCAGGCCCGCGCCACGGCCCTGGTGGCCGTGCCGGACTTCGATGCGGCGCTGTCCGTGCTCTCGCGCATGCAGTCGCGCTTCGGCAACGGCGTGGCGGCGTTCGAGCTGATGTGGGACAGCTTCATCCAGGCCTCCATCCGCTGGCAGAAGCTGCAGCCGCCCTTTGGCCAGGCGCATGCGCTGCTGGCCCTGATCGATGTGGACGGCAAGGACGAGGCCACGCTGCGCGCCGACGTGGAAGAGGCCCTGGGCGAGGCCATGGAGGCCGGCGAGGTGGCCGATGCCGTCATCGCCCAGTCCGTGGCACAGGCGCGCCAGCTGTGGAAGCTGCGCGAGGCGCCGGCCGAGCTCAACACGAACATGCATCCGCCCGTCAACTTCGACGTCAGCCTGCCCCAGGCCGACATCGGCCGCTTCGCCGATGCCTGCCGCGCCGCGTTCGACGCGCGCTGGCCCGGCCACCACTCGCTGTTCTTCGGCCATGTGGGCGACGGCAACCTGCATGTCTCGGTGGACGGTGCCACCGCCAACGGCGACTGCGAAGGCGTCGAGGCCGCGCTGTACCACCTGGTCGGCGAGTTCGGCGGCAGCGTCTCGGCCGAGCACGGCATCGGCCTGCACAAGAAGCCCTATCTCGGCGCCAGCCGCACGCCGGCCGAACTGGCCGTGATGCGCGCCATCAAGCAGGCGCTGGACCCCCTGCATCTGTTCAACCCCGGCAAGGTATTCGACCTATGAACGCTCCCGCCCTCCACGCGATCCACACCCTGGCACGCCCCGAAGTGCCGCCGCTGCCGCCGTACAACGCAGGCCTGTCCTCCGAGGCCGTGCGGGCGCGCTACGGCGTCACCGAGATCGCGCGGCTGGCGAGCAACGAGAACCCCTTTGGCGCCAGCCCTGCCGTGGCCCGCGCCCTGGCCGACCTGGCCCTGCATGTGGGCACCTATCCCGATGCGCAATGCACGGCGCTGCGCGCGGCCATCGCGGCGCGCACCGGCGTGCCGGCCGAGGCCATTGCCGTGGGCAATGGCTCCGAGGACATCCTGCAGATGCTGTGCCAGGCGTTTCTCTCGCCCGGCGACCGCGTGCTCACCCAGCGCCCGGCCTTCGGCCTGCACGAGATCTACCCGCGCATGATGGGCGCCCGTGTCGAGCTGCTGGAGCTGACGCCCGCGCTGGGCTTCGACGTCGATGCCTGGTGCCAGGCGCTGGCGCGCGGCCCCAAGATCGCCATGCTGGCCAATCCCTCCAATCCCGTGGGCTGCATGTTCGGTGCCGGCGATTTCGCGCGCCTGCTGGACGCCACGCCACCGCAGACCCTGCTGGTGGTGGACGAGGCCTACTACGAGTACGCCCTGCACGCAGACGGCTATCCCGACGTGCTGGCCCTGCTGCGCGGCCGCGCCATGCCCTGGATCGTGCTGCGCACCTTCTCCAAGGCCTGGGGACTGGCGGGCCTGCGCGTGGGCTACGGCCTGGCCAGCGACGCGGCCCTGGTGCAACTGCTGGACCGCGTGCGCACGCCCTTCAACGTCAACCAGGCCGCCCAGGCGGCGGCGCTGGCGGCCTGGGGCGATGAGGGCTTCATGCAGCGCGGCGTGGCCGAGACCGTGCGCCTGCGCGATGTGCTGGCGCAGCGGCTGGCCGCCCTGCCTGCACTGCCCGCGCTTCGGATGGCGCCTTCGGCCGCCAACTTCCTGTTCATCGACATCGGCCGTCCCAACGGCCCCGTGAACGAGGCGCTGCTGGCCCGGGGCCTGATCGTCAAGCCCTGGAAGGAGCCGGGCTTCGAGCACTTCATCCGCGTCTCCGTGGGCACGGAGGCCGACAACGCGCGCTTCGTCCGCGCGCTGGCCGACATCCTGGAGGCCGTGCAATGAGCGGCATCGACCCGACACCCGACAGCCGCACGCTGTTCGCCGAGCACGCGCTGCTGCCCACGGGCTGGGCGCGCAATGTGCTGCTGCGCTGGGATGGCGCAGGGCGCCTGCTGGCCGTACAGGCCGACGCCCCACCCGGCAGCGCGCCGCGCGCGCCCGGCCCCGTGCTGCCCGGCATGCCCAACCTGCACTCGCATGCCTTCCAGCGCGCCTTTGCGGGCCTGACCGAATACCGCGCCGAGGCCCAGGACAGCTTCTGGAGCTGGCGCGACCTCATGTACCGCTTTGCCGCGCGCATCACGCCCGAGTCGCTGGAGGCCATCGCCACCTGGCTGTACGTGGAGATGCTGGAGGCCGGCTACACCTCGGTCTGCGAATTCCACTACGTGCACCACGACCGGGATGGCCGGCCCTATGCCGACGACGCCACGCTGTCCCTGGCCCTGCTGCGCGCCGCGCGCAAGGCCGGCATGGGCATCACCCTGCTGCCCGTGCTCTACCAGACCAGCGGCTTCGGCGGCAAGCCGCCGCGCGCCGACCAGGCGCGCTTCATCCGCAGCACCGACAACATGCTGGCCCTGCTGCAGCGCCTGCTGCCCGAGGCCCGTGCCCAGGGCGCGGCCCTGGGCCTGGCGCCGCACTCGCTGCGCGCCGTGCCGCCCGACAGCCTGCGCGTAGCCGTGGAGGGCCTGACGGCGCTGGACGCGCGCGCGCCCATCCACATCCACATTGCCGAGCAGACACAGGAGGTGGACGACTGCCTGGCCTGGAGCGGCCAGCGCCCCGTGCAATGGCTGCTGGAGCATGCCCCCGTGGACGCACGCTGGTGCCTGGTCCACGCCACCCACATGACGCCCGGCGAATACGCGGGCGCCGCGCGCAGCGGCGCCGTGGCCGGCATCTGCCCCACCACCGAGGCCAACCTGGGCGATGGCATCTTCGACATGCCGCAATGGCTGGGCCACGGCGGCGCCTGGGGCGTGGGCTCGGACAGCCATGCCTGCGTCAACGCGGCCGAGGAACTGCTGATGCTCGAATACAGCCAGCGCCTGTCGCTGCGCCAGCGCAACGTGCTGGCAGGCCCCGACCCGCAGGTGGGCACAGCGCTGTGGACCGCCGCCGTGCAGGGCGGTGCCCAGGCCGCAGGCCGCCCCGTGGCCGGGCTGGCCGTGGGCCAGCAGGCCGACTTCCTGGCGCTGGACGCAGACCATGTGGCGCTGGCCGGCCTGCCGGTGCAGGCCATGGTCTCGGCCCATGTCTTCGGCAGCCACCGCAGCAGCGCCCTGCTCAGCCTGTGGGTGGGCGGCGAGCGCCGCGTGCAGGCGGGACGGCATGCGCTGCACGAAGCGGCAGCCCGCGGCTTTGTCGCGGCGCGCGCGGCCACCCTGCAATCCTGAGGCACCCGCATGCCATGGGCCCGCAAAATCCGCCAGAAACGTTCCAGAATCACACCATGACCGATACCGCTCCCCCTCCCTTCGTCTTCCACCAGGGCACGGCGCCGCTGCTG
>NZ_JAELTK010000109.1:0-16307 GCF_016428765.1 Delftia sp. ASV31 | reverse complement strand
CTGCTGCACGGCGTCCAGCGCCACGGCGCGGCGCTCGAAGCTGTCCAGCGAATCACTGTCCTGGCGGTCCAGCGAGACTTCCACGATGGCCTGCAGCCCGTGGCCCAGGGCGGCGGCCAGGCGTTGCGGCTGGAGGATGGCCACCTGCCGCTCGATCAGCCCGGTCTCCTGCAACCGCCGCACGCGGCGCAGGCAGGTGGGCGGCGACAGCTGCAGCAGCGCGGCCAGGGCCTGGTTGCTGCGGCTGGCATCGACCTGCAGCAATTGCAGCAACCGCAGATCGGTGGCGTCCAGTTCTATGGAATTTTGTGTCATTGAATTCTATGAATTGAAATAATATTTCTTGTGTTGGTTTTGATGAAATATTAGTTCAATGGACAAAGAAATTTGACGAGAAATTTCTTTTCAACCTGCGTAGCATCCGTCGTCATCTCGAAACAAGGAGCTTGTCCATGTGTGGCATCGTCGCAGCGGTTTCCTTCCGCGATATCGTCCCCGTTCTCGTCCAGGGCCTGCAGCGCCTGGAATATCGCGGCTATGACTCCTGCGGCGTGGCCGTGCAGGCGCTGGACGCCCAGGGCGTGCACAGCCAGGGCCTGCAGCGCGCCCGTTCCACGGCGCGCGTGGCCGAACTCATGGCCCAGGTGCAGCAGGACAAGGTCATCGGCCACACCGGCATTGCCCATACCCGCTGGGCCACGCATGGCGAGCCGGCCGTGCGCAACGCCCATCCGCATTTCAGCCACGGCCCCGGCGTCTCGCCCGTGGCCGATGCCGACCAGCCGGCCCGCGTGGCCCTGGTGCACAACGGCATCATCGAAAACTACGAAGCCCTGCGCGCCGAGCTGCAGTCCAAGGGCTATGTCTTCGCCAGCCAGACCGATACCGAGGTCATCGCCCACCTGGTGGACAGCCTCTACGGCGGCGACCTGTTCGAGGCCGTGCAGGCCGCCACGCAGCGGCTGCATGGTGCCTTCGCCATCGCCGTCATGCACAAGGACGAGCCGCAGCGCGTGGTCGGCTCGCGCGCCGGCTCACCGCTGATCCTCGGCGTGGGCCAGGAGGGCACCGAGCATTTCCTGGCCAGCGACGCCATGGCCCTGGCCGGCGTGACCGACCAGATCGTCTACCTGGAAGAGGGCGACATCGTGGACCTGCAGCCCGGCCGCTACTGGCTGGTGGGCAAGGGCGGCGAGCGCCTGGCGCCCGAGCAGCGCCCCGTGCGCACCGTGCACGCCCACAGCGGCGCGGCCGAGCTGGGCCCCTACCGCCACTACATGCAAAAGGAAATCTTCGAGCAGCCGCGCGCCATTGCCGACACGCTGGAAGGCGTGCAGGCCATCGTGCCCGAGCTGTTCGACGGCGCGGGCTCGGACGGCAAGGCCGGCACCTCGGCCTGGCGCGTGTTCAAGGAAATCGACCGCGTGCTCATCCTGGCCTGCGGCACCAGCTACTACAGCGGCTGCACGGCCAAGTACTGGATCGAAGCGCTGGCCGGCCTGCCCTGCAGCGTGGAAGTGGCCAGCGAGTACCGCTACCGCACCAGCGTTCCCCATCCCAAGACCCTGGTCGTCACCATCAGCCAGTCGGGCGAGACCGCCGACACCCTGGCCGCGCTGCGCCACGCGCAGAGCCTGGGCATGAAGCACACGCTGACCGTCTGCAACGTGGCCACCAGCGCCATGGTGCGCGAATGCGAGCTGGCCTACATCACGCGCGCCGGCGTGGAGATCGGCGTGGCCTCCACCAAGGCCTTCACCACCCAGCTGGCGGGCCTGTTCCTGCTGACCCTGGCCCTGGCCCAGTCGCAAGGGCGGCTTAGCGAGGAAAAGGAGCAGCAGTACCTTGCCGCCATGCGCCACCTGCCCGTGGCCCTGCAATCGGTGCTGGCGCTGGAGCCCCAGGTCATCAGCTGGTCCGAGGACTTCGCCAAGCGCGAGAACGCGCTCTTCCTGGGCCGTGGCATCCACTACCCGATTGCGCTGGAAGGCGCGCTCAAGCTCAAGGAAATCAGCTACATCCACGCCGAGGCCTATCCGGCGGGCGAGCTCAAGCACGGCCCGCTGGCCCTGGTGGACAGCGCCATGCCCGTGGTCACGGTCGCGCCCAACGACGAGTTGCTGGAAAAGCTCAAGAGCAACATGCAGGAAGTGCGCGCGCGCGGCGGCGTGCTCTATGTGCTGGCCGATGCCAAGACCAACATCGAGAGCAGCGAAGGCATGCACGTCATCCGCATGCCCGAGAACTACGGCGCCCTGAGCCCCATCCTGCACGTGGTCCCGCTGCAGCTGCTGGCCTACCACACGGCCTGCGCACGCGGCACCGACGTGGACAAGCCGCGCAATCTGGCCAAGAGCGTGACGGTGGAGTGAGGCAGGGAGCCGGGGGCCGCAGTGCGCAGGTCGTGACCTGCCCTGGCCCTTCGTTGCCCTGTGCGAAATGTCCGTCGGACACCCGGCGGCTGGCCTACCTGCGGTGTCGCAACATGGGGCTGCGCACGCTCTGGCCGGTCCTACGGCTGAGCCGCATGCCTGGTCCCACACTGGTTACCAGCGCAGTGCATATCTGCGCTGCAGTCGGGCGCTTCGTTTGACGCGCCTCTTTGACCACCATGTGAAGGAGATACCCATGGCTCAGCAAAACGACCAGCAACAGCAGCAGCAAAACAACCCGCAGCAGCAGAACCCGAACCAGCAAAAACCGGGACAGCAGCAGCAGGACAACCCCCAGCACAAGCAACCTGGCCAGAACCAGCCAGGCCAGCAGCAGCCCAATCAGCCCCGCTGACGGGCTGGGCGGCGTTCCGTTTGACGTGAGGATGGAACCATGAAACAGCTTCTTCCCACGAGAGGCCCGCAGCATCCGGTCCATGTTCCCCTGCAGATGGGGCAACCCATCACGGACAGGAACTACAGCCAGATGCAGTGCAAGGCGAACGTCCGCCAACAAGGGCAGCCTTTGCGCCAGCCACAGCAACGCTGATTGATCGCAGCCAGCGCTGGTGCAGCGCTCCCTGGAACCGGCCGCCTTCGGGCGGCTTTTCCGTGTCGAGGGCCTGCCCCTGGCCGGGGTCGCCGCAGGGCCACCGGCTCAGGCCGTGGCACTCTTGGAACGGCCACGTTGTCGTCGGAAACTCACGCTGGAGGGCGGCCAACTGGTGCTGAGCCAGCGTTCGCACCTGAGGACGCCCAGCTACCAGTTCCGCCAGGCCGGGTTGCGCACCTTTGCTGAAAGGCTCGCATGCTTGAAGGAGCCAGCCTCAGTACTTGAACCTGGCACTCACCATCAGCGTGCGCGGGCTGCCGAAGCTCAGCAGTTGCGCGTTCGGCGTGGTGCCCTGGACGTAGTCCTTGTCCAGCAGGTTCTTGATGGCCAGGCTCAGGCCCCATGACTTCGCTTCATAGCCCAGGTTCAGGTCGAGCAGGGTGTACCTGGCCAGGTTGACGAAGGCCGTGCCGCGCTGCGCCGTGCGGGCACCCTGCATGCGCAGGCCTGCGCCCATGTTCCAGCCCAGGCGGTCGGGGTTGAAGTAGTACTGCGTGAAGACGGAGCCCGCGTTCTTGGGCACATGGTTGATGCGCTTGCCGATTTCGCTGGCCGTCAGGCTTTGGGAGGTCCGGGCCGAGGGGATGTAGCTGTAGGCGGCCGAGACATTCCATTGCCGCGTCAGCGAGGCGACGACTTCCGCTTCGAAGCCCTTGGTGGTCTGCTCCCCGGTCTGGACGGCGTAGCCCAGCGTGGCGTCGTTCTCGGTGACGTTCTTGCGCCGCAGGTCATACACCGCCAGATAGCCTTGCACGCGCCGGTCCAGGGCCTGGAATTTCACGCCCAGTTCGGTCTGCTTGCCTTCCTCGGGATTGAGCAGCGTGCCGTTGATGCCGGCATCCGTCACGGGCATGAAGGAGGTGGAGTAGCTGACGTAGGGTGCCAGGAACTCGCTGGCCTGGTACATCAGCGAGGCGCTGCCCGTGAAGGCGGTGTTGCTGTTGCTGACGGAGCCGCCGGCCAGCCTGTCCTGGATTTCCACGCGCGTCCAGTCATGGCGGCCGTTCAGGCCGACGATCCATTTCTCGTCGATCTTGATGGTGTTGCGCAGGTACAGGCCCACGTACTGGCTGTAGGTCAGGTTGTGCGAGGGCTTGCCCGGCCGGATGGAGGTCACGCCATAGACCGGGTTGTCGGCGTTGAAGGGGTTGATGTTGTCCACGCGCTGGTAGTAGTCGCTGCGCTCTCGCATCATGTCGATGCCGGCGGTCAGCTCGTAGTTCACGCGGTCGAATCGGAAGTTGCGCTGCAGGTAGTTGTCCAGGGCGATGTTGACGTCCTGCTTGTCCTGGTAGTTGATCTGGCGCGCCACCAGGGGGAACCTGGCATTGGCCGCCGCAAAGACCGAGTTGCTCAGGCTGCTGCCCTTGGTGAGCGCGAAGTTCTGGCGGAACACCCATTCGTTGTCGAAGTAGTGCGCGTAGTTGGCGCCCAGGCGGTAGGAGTCCACCTCGTAGCTGCGGTCGGGTTCGCCGATGAAGACATTGCGACCGTATTTTTCGTAGTTCTGCGGAATGCCCTGGTTGCGGATGTAGTTGCGGTGCTGGTAGCTGGCGATGACGGACAGCTCGTTGCTGCCATCCAGGTCGAAGTTGTACGAGCCCGCCAGGTACTGGTTCTTGAAGTAGACGTAGTCCGTGGGATCGTTCTGGTCGGATGCGCGGCCCAAGATGCGGAAGGCGCCCTTGCGGCTTCCGTTGGGCGAGTAGTTCAGGTCGAAATTGGCCTCCTTCAATCCATAGCTGCCCACGCTGATACCGGCGCGCGAGAACGACTCGGCCTGCGGGCGCTTGGTGGTCAGGTTGACCAGGCCTCCCGGCAGGGCCAGGCCGAAGCCCACCGAGGTGGGGCCCTTGACCACTTCGATGGAGCCGATGCCGAAGATGTCCTCGGAGCGCAGCACATTGGTGGAGGTCTGCGCCCGCAGGCCGTCCACATAGGTTTGCGCGCTGGAGATCTGGCCGCGGATGATGAAGTCATCCCAGCCGCGCCGGCCGTACGAGCCGGACGCAACACCGGCCACGCTCTCCAGCGCCTCGGCCACGGACCTGACCTGTTTTTCCTCGATCTGGCGCTGGGTCACCACGCTGATGGACTGCGCGGTCTCGAACAGCGGCGCATCGGAGCGCAGCACGCCCGTGGTTTTGCGGGCGACGAAGTTGTCTTCGTTGTTCTGCTGCTTCTCGGCCTGGATCTGCACGGTTTCCAGTTGCGTGGACGGTGCGTCGGCAGCCTGGGAGAAGGCCATCACGGGGATGGCAGCCAGGGCAAGGCACAGGCAGGATCGGGGCATGCCGGCAATGGGGGGGAGGGTGTGGAAGGAGGAAGGCATGCGCAATGGCCAGTCAATAGAGGAAAAAAGCGTTCGGCGAGGCGATAAGCGGCGGAGATAAGCGGGGAGATCAGCGCACTTGCAGTGCCCAGTCCACGGCGGCATCGAACAGCTTCAGGCCGGCCGGGGAGAGATTGGGGAAGGTTTCGTTGTCCAGGAAGAACATCACGCGGCGCGCGGGGGCCAGCGATTCGTAGTCCATGGTGGCGCCCTTCTCGTAGCCGAAGATGGCGGCCTTGTCGGGGTGGCCGTGCACGGTGGCGATGGTGGTGGCGCCCAGGCCGGGCTTGCCCCAGCTCATGGTGGCCTGCTTTTCATAGACATCGACCACGCCGGCCGGCAGCCCGGCCGCCATGGGGTGGGGCGCGTTGACCAGCCAGACGTAGCGGTCCTTTTCCACGCTGCCGAAATCGGTGCCCGCGCGCTTGCCGGTCATGGCCAGATCGTCGAGCAGGTCGTTCTCCCAGGTCAGCAGGGGCACGGGCACGTTGCGGTAGGCGCCCAGCAGGTCATGCGAGCGGATGGTGGACGAGAGGATGACCAGGTCCGCGTCCAGCGCGGCCTCCACGGGCGCGTACTGGCTGTGCAGGGTGACGGCGTAGCCGCGCGCGGCCAGGTGCTGCTGGATCTTCTGGTCCACGGGCAGGCTCTTGCCTTCCACGCGCACCACCAGCAGCACTTTCTTGGGGGGATTGGGCGTGGCAGGCGAGTTGGACGGGGCGGCCAGGGCCGGTGCAAGCAGGTTGCCGGCCAGCAGGCCGGCGGCAGCCAGCAGCAGGGCCGAGCGGCGCGAAAAAGCGGGGGAGGGGGCGGTTGCTTGGCGGTGCATGGAAAAGACTTCCGGGAAGTTCATGGAGGTGATGCGTGATGCGCGGCATCGCATGCGGCTGCGGGCCGGGACAGACACGGAAAAAGGAAAGGCCAGGGGCGGGGCTGGCGTGCGCTCAGAACTCGACCGTGGCGCGCAGCAGCACCTGGCGCGCGTCGCCCATCGAGATGAAGTAGGTGTTGGCGCTCGACGGGTAGTAGGTGCGGTCGAACAGGTTCTTCACGTTGAGCTGAAAGCGCGTCCTGTAGCCGTTGATCCGCGTGTCATACGTGGCAAAGGCATGGGCCACGGTGTAGCCCGGCAGCCAGAAGGAGTTGGCAGAGTCGCCGGGCCGCCTGCCCACGTACTGCAGACCGCCGCCCACGCGCAGCCGGCCCTCGCCCAGCACACCGCCCAGCACATCGCCCAGGACCTGGCCGAAGTCGTACACGGCCGACAGCGAGGCCGTCTGCCGCGCCACGTTCCACAGCTGGTTGCCCTGGTAGAGCGGGTCCTGCGTGGTCTTGGCATCCACATAGGCGAAGGCCGCGATGGCGCTCCAGTGGCGGCCCAGCTCGCCGGCCACATCCACCTCCAGCCCGCGCGATCGCGCCGCGCCCGAGGTGCGCCAGTCGGTCAGCTTGGTGGCGTCGTTGAACTGGGACACCAGCACGTTCTTCTTGCGGATGTCGAACAGCGCCAGCGTGCCGGTGAGCTGCCCTGGCAGGTCCAGCTTGGCGCCGGCTTCCCAGGACCGGGCCTCCTCGGGCGCCACGCCCGAGTCGATCACGGCGCCGCTGGCCAGCGGCGCGATGGTGGAGGTGGGCCTGAGCGACTGCGAGTAGTTGCCGTAGAGCGACAGGCCGCCGGCCAGTTGGTAGACCAGGCCGGCGCGCGGCAGCCAGGCCGTGCCATCGGCCTGGGTGTTGGCCTTGAACGGGCGGCCCCGGCCGGCGGTCTGGCGCCAGGTCTGGTAGCGCAGGCCGGTCGTCAGCACCCAGCGGTCGCCCAGGTGGATGGCGTCCTGCAGGAACAGCGACTGGTTGTGCAGCTGGTCCCTCTGATCGCTGTCGCTGGCCGAGACGGTGGCCGAGGGCTGCTCCAGCCCGTAGACGGGATTGGTGTAGCTGAAGGTGGAGGTGACGGCCTGGCGCAGCAGGTCGGAGCGGTAGATCAGCCGGTACTCGGCATCGGCGCCGAACTGCAGGTCATGGCGCAGGCCGGCCAGCTGCACGCTGCCGTCCACATAGGCCGAGCCATAGCTGTCGGTGCTGAGTGCGCCGTGCGTGGCGTCGTTGCTGCGCTGCAGGGTGCCGCGCGCGGTGTTCACGCCGTTCACGCGCAGCTGGTTGGCGTCGTAGATCTCGCGGTTGTAGCTCAGGTTCAGGTGGGCGGCCCAGCCGCTGCCCAGGCGGTGGTCCACGGAGAGCTGGGCCAGGTGGGTCTCGCCCGTCATCTGGTTGAAGGGCTCGTCCAGCCGGCGCGTGGCCGGAAGGTCCAGCGGGCGCCGGGTGACCGGGTCCAGCGCCGTGCCGCGATCGAAGGGCGTCAGGTACTTGCGGTACTCGTACCAGAGCACGGCCTGGGTGTCGTCGCCATACCAGGCCAGCGACGGCGCCACCAGCGTCTCGCGGTGCTGGCCGAAGTTGCGCCAGTAGTCCTCGTCCACATGGTCGACGACCAGGCGGTAGGCCAGACCGTTCTCACCGATGGGGCCGGTGGTGTCCAGCGTGGCACCCGTGCCGTTGCGCCCGCCCGCGTAGCCCGAGCCCTGCAGCGACAGCGCCGTGCGCTGGCGCAGCTGCGGCTTCTTGCTGACCACGTTGATCACGCCGCCCGGGTCCATGAGGCCGTACAGCAGCGAGGACGGGCCCTTGATCACTTCCACGCTCTCGGCGGCGGCGTTCATGCCGCGCCCCTGTACCAGGGGCATGCCGTTGTGCATGACGGAGCCGTCGCGGTTGGTGCCGAAGCCGCGCTTCATGATGGTGTCCTGCGTGCTGGCCAGGGTGTTGCCCTGGGTGACGCCGCTGACATTGGCCAGCGCCTCGTCCAGGTTGCGCGGGCGCTGGTCGCGGATCACCTGGGCCGGCACCACGTTGACCACCTGCGGGATCTCCAGCACGGGCGCCGTGGTGCGCAGGCTGGAGGCATCGGGCGTGGGCTGGTAGCGCTCGTCGGCATCGACCGGGGCAGGGGCCGCCCGGGCCACGACGCGCACGGCGGGCAGCTCGGTGGCGTCGGCCGCTGCAGCGCCGGCCGTTGCGGGCATGGCCGCCTTGCGCACGATGAATTCACCCGCGCCGCCTTCCACCGCCTCCAGCCCGGAGCCCGCCAGGATGGCCGCAAAGCCCGCGCCCACGGTATAGCTGCCGCGCAGGCCACCCGACTGCCGCTGGCGCGTGCTGGCCGGGTCATAGGACAGGGCCACGCCTGCGGCCGCCGCAAACTGGCCCAGCACCGAGGCCAGCGGGCCGGCCCCGATCTCATAGGCCCTGGCGGCCTGGCGGGTCTGCGCCAGGGGCTCGGCCGCATGGCCGGGGGCCGCCCATGCCACCGCCGCAGCCAGCAGGCAGGTCAGCGCCGCGCGGGCGGGTGTCGGTGTGAAGGGCGTTTGCATTCGGGTTTCCTGGCCATGAACAGCGGTGAGACAAGGGCTTTCATGAAGGGAGCCGAACGAGATCGCAAAAGATGAAAATGGGCCGCGAAGTTTTTTGTGCGGCATGGGGAACTGGCTGACCCTGGCTCGCCCTGGGCTGGCCCTAGACGGGCACCAGGGTCAGCCAGTAGCGCGACAGGCCGGCCGCGCGCACCGGGAAGGCGCGCGTGATGACAGCCAGCGCCTTGTCCGTGTCGGCCAGGGGAAACACGCCGGACACGCGCAGGCCGGCCACGGCCGGGTCGCAGGCCAGGCGGCCGGGCCGGTAGCGTGCGAGTTCGCGCACCACGTCGTCCAGCCGCCAGCCGTCCACGATGAGGCTGCCGCCCACCCAGCTGACCTGGGCCGGGTCGGCGGCCTGGGCGGGCAGCATGCCGTTGCGGCTGAAGTTGGCCTGCTGGCCGGCCTGCAGCCGCAGGCTGCGGCTGGGGTCCTGCAGGGGCTGGATTTCCACGGCGTCCTGCAGCACGCTCACCACGGTGTCACCGCCCGCGCCCCCCTGGCTGCGCACGGTGAAGCGCGTGCCCAGCGCCAGGATGCGGCCCTGCGGCGTGTGCACCATGAACGGGCGGCCATCCTTGGCGCCCGCGCCGGGCCCGGAAAGGGAATGGGCGGTCTGCACCAGGATCTCGCCCTCGCGCAGCACCAGCAGCCGGCGCACGGGGTCCATGGACACATCCACCGAGGTCCGCGTGTTCAGCGTCAGCTCGGACCCGTCGGCCAGCGTGACGGTGCGGCGCTCGCCCGTGCCGGTGCGGTAGTCGGCCAGCCAGGAGCGCACGCCGCCCTGCCCGCCGGCCAGCTGCCATGACAGGCCCGCCACGGCCCCGCTGCCCACCAGTGCGCCGATGCCGCGCAGCACCCGGCGGCGGCTGCGCCGGCTGGCCTGCAGCGTGGAGGCGGCCAGGTGGCCCGGCACGCGCTGCAGCATGGACTGCAGGGCGTCGAAATGCCGCCATGCGCGCTGGTGCTCGGGGTGGGCCTCATGCCAGCGCTGCCAGGCGGCACGGTCGGCGTCGGTGGCATCGCCGGAGCACAGGCGCGCGTACCAGGCAATCGCTTCCTGGCGGATGCGGGCCTGTGCCTGGGCTGGGGTGGTGGTGTGGGTGGGCGAATGTGCAGCCGCGTCCAGGGCGCTGTCGCTGTTCGAGGGCAAGGCCGTCATGCGCCGTCTGCCACGATGAGGTAGCAGTGCTCCAGCGCCTTGAGCATGTAGTTGTTGACGGTGCGCACGGTCACCTGCAGCCGGGCGGCGATCTGCGCATAGGTCAGGCCTTCGAGCTGCGAGAGGATGAAGGCCTGGCGCACGGCGGGCTTCATGCCGTCGAGCATGGCGTCGATGGCCACCAGGGCCTCCAGCACGATGGCGCGTGCCTCGGGCGAGGGCGCCTGCGGCTCGGGCAGGGCGGCCAGCGATTCCAGATAGGCCCGCTCCAGCGCCCGGCGCCGGTGAAAGTCCACCACCAGGCCGTGGGCGATGGTGGTCAGGTAGGCGCGGGGGTCCACCGGGTCCGCCCGCTCCTTGCGGCCGAGCAGGCGCACGAAGGTGTCGTGGGCCAGGTCGGCGGCATGGTGGGAACAGCCCAGTTTTCCGCGCAGCCAATCGCGCAGCCATCGGTGATGGTCACGATAGAGCGACTGGACCTCGTTGTGCAGCGCGAATTCGCCGGATGACATGCTGACCCCCACAACCGCAAAGATGAATCCCCTGATATCAATGACTTAATGCGATTGGTTCTCATTTTAACCAGGGGGTCGTCCGGGCTGCACGGGTGGGTATTGGCAGGCCCCGGCGATCGGTGCCTGCCCGCAGGTCACCAGGTGTGCGCGTAGCTGATCTTCAGCACCGTGCCGGCCGCTGGCAGGCGGCTGGTGTTGTTGTTGCTGCGCAGCAGCTGGCTGTAGAGCGGGAAGTACTGGCGGTTGAACAGGTTTTCCACGCCCAGGGACACGCGGTTCTTGGGGTCGATCTTCCACTGGCTGATCAGGTCCACCGTGGTGTAGCCCCGCGTGTCATAGCGGCCAAAGCCGGTCTTGCCGTCCAGGCGGTAGTCCTTGGCGGCATACGAGGTTGCCTGCAGGCGGTGGCTCCAGCGGGCATCGGGCCGGTACTCCACATAGGCCGTCAGCTTGAGCGGCGGGATGCGAAAGCCCGTCATGTCCTGGTAGCCGCTGGCGGCCTGGGGCAGCTCGCGGCCCTTCATCCAGGTGAAGCTGCCGCCCGCGCTCCAGTGGTCGTCATCGCTGAAGTAGTCCAGGCCGCCTTCGATGCCGTGGATCTTCTCGCGGGTGCGCAGCAGGGACAGGCCGTTGTTGAAGCTTTGCACGGCGCCCAGGTTGGAGCGCGACTGGAAGACGCTGAGATTGGCCATCACGTTGGAGAACTTGCCGCGCCAGCCCATTTCATAGGTGTTGGTCTTGACCGCCTGCAGGTTGGAGTTGCCCAGGTTGAAGGCCGGCGTGGCATTGCGCACCACCACGCCGATGTCCGGCAGCTCGAAGCCCTGGCTGTACGAGGCATAGAACTCCTGGCCCTTCACCGGCGTGAAGACCGTGCCCAGGTTGTAGGTCCAGGCGTTGTACTGGACGGTGCCGCCATTCACGGACTGGGGGTTGGGCACCCGCGATTGCGACAGCGGCGTGAAGTCGTTGAAGCTGGCCTGGGCGCGGTCGTAGCGCAGGCCGCCTTCGACCGACCATTGGTCGCTGAACTGGTGCTGCAGCTGGGCGAAGGCGCCGATGCTGCGCGTGGTGACCGGGGGCATGTAGACCAGGCGGCCGGTCTTGTTGAAGACCAGGCCGCCGCTGGCGTCATAGGCCCGGGGGTCGAAGATGTCGATGGGCATGTCGGTGCGCTCCTGGTGGAAGTCCGCACCCCAGATCAGCAGGCTTTTCTTGCTGGCGCCCAGCGGCGTCTTCAGTGTCAGGCGCCCGCCAAAGACCTCGGAGTTCTGCATGGACTGATCGACATTGGCGCCCCGCACCGGCACGGCGCGTGCGTCGAAGGGCGCAAACCGCGTGAAGAAATCCCGGTAGTAGAGCTGGGCGGCCAGCGTGCTGCCTGCGATGTCCCGGTTCTCGTAGTCCAGGCCCAGCATGGTGTTCTTGATCTGGTTCTGGTCGGCCAGCACCAAGCCCTTGATGGGGCGGGCCGCGGCCGTTCCGGCCGGCAGCCGCGCCACCGACGGGTCGGAGGCGTAGTCCGTGTCCTGGGCCGCGTTGTAGTGGCTGGCGGTCAATTGCAGGCGCTGGTCGGCATCGAGCTTGAAGCCGATCTTGGCCGACGCGTTGTAGATGTTGGAGTCGAACAGGTCGCCCTGGCTGGGCTCGGGCGCAATGCGGTTGCCCTTGGCGTCGAAGGCGCCTCCCATGTGCTTGGCGCCCAGGCTCACCGAGTAGTCGACCACCTCGCCGCCGCCGGACAGGTAGTGCTGCACCTCGCCGCCCAGCCCCGCGCCGCGCAGGCGCGACAGGGGAGCCGAGCCGGTGACGATGGTCTCGGCCCGCGTCTCGCCAGAGGGCCGCTTGGTGCGGATGGAGACAATGCCGCCCGCCGCACCGCTGCCGTAGATGGCGCTGCTGCCGCGCAGCACCTCGATCTGCTCGATGTCGGCCGGGTTGATGTTGGCCAGGTTCCTGGACGAGTCGCGGTTGGTGTTCAGCGGAACGCCGTCCACCAGCACCAGCATGTTGCGGCCCCGCAGCGTCTGGCCGTAGTCGGTGATGGTGTGGCTGGAGTCCGCCATGCCCGGAACCACCTTGCTGAGCATGGTGGCCAGGCTGTCCGAGCCCTGGCGCAGCTGCTCGACCTCCTGGCCTTCCAGAATCGTGACCTGCCGCGAGGGCGCGACCAGGTTGTTCTGCGTGCGCGCGGTCACCGTGATGGCGGCAAGTTCCGTGGCCTGTGCTGCGGCTGGGGCTGCGGCCGGGGCTGAGGGTGAGGGTGAGGGTGAGGGCACGGCCGCTGCAGCGGACGGCGCCTGGCGGGCCGCCGCAGGCAGCTTCTCCAGCGCATAGTTGCCCGCACCCACGCGGCGTGCTGTCCAGCCTGACGTGTTCAGCAGCTGCGCAAAGCCGTCCTCCACGGAGAACGTGCCGGACAGGCCGCGTGTCTCCATGCCGCCGAGCTGCTGCAGGTCCATGCCCAGGTTCACGCCTGCCTGTGCGGCAAAGGCCATCAGCGCCGGGCCCAGCGGTCCCGGCTGGATCTGGTAGCTCCGGGCAGCGGCGCTGGCGGCCGGCTCGGCCGCCTGGACTGGCAGCGCGTGCAGCAGCAGCGAGGTGCTGACGGCCAGGGCCGCCAAGGCGGTGGCGCGCAGGCTGGCGCGTGGTCCGGCGGTGGAAGAAGGGGAGTGCATGGTGTTCTGTCCTCTGGGCGGTCGATGAAAGTGCTTTTCACACCCCTTGACAGGCGAGAGTGAAAAACCGGACAGCCCTGGCAGAAAAAAATCCAAATCAGCGCCGCTCCACCGTCACCCAGTACCGGCTGCGCTCGTGCACGCGCACCGGCAGGGTCTGGGCCAGCAGGGCCAGGATGCGGTCGGTGTCTTGCAGCTGGTACGTGCCGGAGACGCGCAGGTCGGCGACATCGTCGTCGCACCGCACAAGGCCTTCGCGGTAGCGCGACAGCTCGGCCAGGAAGTCCTGCAGCCGCAGGTTCTCGGCATAGAGCACGCCCAGCGTCCAGGCCGAGTCCCCCGCCGCCACCGGGCGGGTGGCGCTGGCGCCATGGCCATCGAAATGCAGTTGCTCGCCCGCATGCACCACCACGGCCGTGGCCGATGCTGCCGGCGTGACGCGCACCGCGCCCTCCAGCACGGCCAGCGCCGTGCCGTGCTCCAGCTTGCGCACGATGAAGCGCGTGCCCAGGGCCTGCATCTGGCCGTCGTCTGTCTGCACCATGAAAGGCTGGGAGGCGTAGGGCGGGGCATGCGCGGTCTCGAACAGGATTTCCCCCGCATGCTGGCGGATGCGCCGCGCCGTGCCATCCATGCGCACGCTGATGGCCGAGGCCGTGTTCAGCTGCACGCGGCTGCCATCGGCCAGCGTGACCGCGCGGCGCTCGCCCTTGGCCGTGCGGTAGTCGGCCGTCCAGTCCTGCCAGGGCAGGTGGCGCCAGGCCAGCCAGCCCAGCGCGGGCGTGGCCAGGGCCAGCACGGCCGAGCGCAGCAGCTGGCGCCTTGCGGCCGATGGCCGGGCGCGGTTGAGCGTGGCCATGCCGATGGCGCCGGGAACGGTGTTGAAGCGGCCCTTGAGCTGCTCGGCGCATTGCCAGATCTGTTCATGCCGGCTGCTCTGGCTGCGCCAGCGTGCCAGCTCGGCCTGCTCGGCCGCGCTGAAGTCCGAGGCGTGCCTGCGGGCCAGCCAGCGGGCAGCCTCGTCCAGGATGCGTGCGTCTGCGGCCTGCATGCTCAGCGCTCCAGCATCACCAGCAGGCATTGCCGAAAGCCCTGGGCCATGTAGCGCGTCACGGTGCGCACGCTCAGTTGCATGTGGGCGGCAATATCCTCGTAGGACAGGCCTTCGAGCTGGGACATGAGAAAGGCCGTGCGCACCTTGGCGGGCAGGGCGTCCAGCAGCGCATCGAGCTCCTGCAGCGTCTCCAGCAGGATGGCCCGCGCCTCCACGGACAGCACGGTGGCCTGGGGCAGAAGGTGCAGGGATGCCAGGTAGGCCTGCTCCAGCGAGCGGCGCTCCAGGTGGTTGACCAGCAGCCGCCGGGCCACCGTCGTCAGGTAGGCGCGGGGCTCCTTAATGTCCTCGATGGCCTGTGTCCTGGCGCTGACCCAGATGCGCGTGAACGTGTCCTGGGCCAGGTCGGCCGCATCGCAGCGGTTGCCCAGCCTGCGCTGCAGCCACGCGACCAGCCAAGGGTTGTGCTGCGCGTACATGCTGCCCAGAGCCTGGCTGGCGCCACTGTCGGTGGATGGATGCACGTGCCGGGCCTTTCCTCTTGTGCGTCAAAGAACTCCCGGTATTTTATCCAGTTGATATGAATTCTCATTTGCATTGAGGCCGCAGCGGCCCGGGCCGGCCCTTCAAACGGCTGCGGCCAGCCCGTCGAACGTGGTGCTCGTGACCCAGTCGATGATCTGCTCGTGCGTGTACTGGCCCGATTCCTTGAGCAGGGCCACCACCGGATCGCAGGCCCGCGCGAACAGCGTGTAGAGCACCAGCTCGGCCGGCAGCGCGGGCTGGAGCTGGCCGCTGGTCTGGGCCTCGGTGATCCAGATGCTCAGGCGGTTGCTCAGTGCGATCAGCCGGTCCATGTAGGCATCGTTGGATTGCAGGGAGGCACTGAGGTTGGAGTTCTGCGCCGGCAGGGAGGGCATTTCGCCTTCCAGCTGGGTCTGCATGGCCCAGCATGTCACGGCCTTGAGCTGGTCCAGCGGGCGCACCGGCGTGCCGGCCTCGGCGGCCTGGGCCGCCGTGTCGCGCAGGCCGTCCACAAAGGCCAGGGCGCGGTCCAGCACGCCCACCATGGCGGCGCCCGCCAGTTCTTCCTTGGAAGTGAACAGCTTGTACAGGCTGGCCTTGGCCATGCCGGCCTCGGCCGCGACCTCGTCCACCGTCATGGCGTCGTAGCCCTTGGTGGCCAGCAGCCGGTTGACGGCCGCCACGATGGCCTGCTCGCGCACGCGCTGTATCTGTTCTTTGATGGAGGAGCGGCTAGTCATAGCGATATTTTAGACCTCGCAGGTCATATCTGATACCAAATAGTGCAAAGCGGGTATGTTTGGTTTATAGTTTGAACTCATCAGTTCACGATTTGGTCTTTGTGGTCTAGTCGGGCTGTTCAACCAAGAAAGGCGCCTCCATGCATCGCATTGCTGTCATCGGTTCGGGGATTGCGGGGCTGGCCGCAGCGAGCCGCCTGGCCGCGGCGCCGGGCGGGCCTGCCGTGACCTTGCTGGAGGCGGGCGGCCATTTCGGGGGACACGCCAACACGGTGGACCTGACGCTGGGCGGCGTGAGCCAGGGCGTGGACACCGGCTTTCTGGTTTTCAACCACCGCACTTATCCGCTGCTGACACGTTTGTTCGAGCAGCTGCAGGTGCCCACGGCTGCCGCCGAGATGTCGTTTTCCGTGCAGGTGCCTGAGGCCGATGGCCGCGCGGGCCTGGAATGGAGCGGCAGTTCGCTGGGCGGCGTGTTCGCGCAGCGGGGCAATCTGCTGCGCCCGCGCTTTCTGAAGATGCTGGCCGAGATCCTGCGCTTCAACCGCCTGGCCACGCGCATCGCCCAGGAAGGCGATGAAGTGCGGCTGCGCAGCGCCATCGGCGATTTTCTGGACGACCACGGCTTTGGCGCCGCCTTCCGTCAGGACTACCTGCTGCCCATGATGGGCTGCATCTGGTCCTGCCCCACCGACCAGATGCTGCGCTTTCCCGTGGCCACGCTGATCCGCTTTTGCCACAACCATGGACTGATCCAGGTCACGGACCGGCCGCAGTGGCACACGG